>CP144847.1:0-5567 GCA_036689515.1 Candidatus Stammera capleta | reverse complement strand
TGACATTAAATACAAGAAATATCAAATTTTTTAAAAAAAAAATAGAAACTAAAGAAAGTATTAAAAATATAAGTGCTTTTAAAAATCAATCTATTGGATATATAACGAGTATATTGGCATGTACATCAATTCCTCATTCTAAGATTAAAAATAATTATTTTATAAGAAAAAATGGAAAAATATCATTAAAGATAATTTCAGATCCTGAATATGGATTACCTTATGGCTTAATACCTAGAATATTTCTAATATGATTATGTACTGAAGTAAAATTAAAAAAATCACAAGTAATATATTTAGGGAAAAATCAAAATGAATTTATAAGAAAATTAGGAATAACTCCAACTGGAGGAACGAATGGATCTATAAATAGAGTAAAAAAACAAATCATTAGTTTATTTAATTCAACTATTTCTTTAGTTTTAAATAAAAAAAATACATATAAATTTAATAATTTAAATATATTTGATGATGGAGTTTTTTTTCTTAGAAAATTTTGGACAAATAAAGTTGTTTTATCTGAAAAATTTTTTAGAAAAATAAATTCTACCTCATTACCAATAGATTTAAGAGTTATACATGTTTTAAGATCTCCTTTAGCTATAGATATATATATTTGATTAACTTGAAGATCTAGAATGATAAATAATCTAAAAGGTGTAATAATATCTTGAGAAAAATTAAAATTACAATTTGGTTCAAATTATAGTAATAATCCTAAAGGAATATATAATTTTAAATATGAGTTTTTAAAACAATTAAAGAATGTTTGTTTTTTTTATTCTAAAGTAAATATTTTAATTTTAAAAACTGGTATTAATATTAGGTGTATAGTTCCTCATATACCTAATTGTAGATAATAGAAAAAAAAAATTTAATACATGTTAATATATGTTTAATATATGTATAATACATGTAAGCAAGTTATGTTATTAATTATATATATATATGTAATAAAACCCAGAAATATACTAGTCTGGGTTTTATGCGTTATTAAACTTATGTATATTTGTATTTTTTTTATAATTTATGCGTTTAAAATCAGGAGTTTATTTTAAAATAAGCAAAAAAAATAATAAATAATATATTTTTATGTTGCAATTAATTTTATTATAATTTATAATTTTTTTGTTAAAGATTATTAATTTTTTATTTTTAAAAATTTTTAGTCTTTAAAAATATTTTGTTAATTAAAATTAATTTATAGGTGTAGTATGATAAGAAGTATTCGTTTATATATTTTAAATTTATGTTGTTTAATTGGGTTAATGTTAGGTACTGATAAGGCTTATGCAGCAGGAGATACTAGAAATGTAAAAGAACCTGTTATACCTAATAGTTGTAGTGTACTAAAAGCTACAGATAATAATAGTACTTCAATAATTCAAAATGAAATTAATCGTTGTGCTAAACAAAAGAAAATTGTTACTTTAGATATTTCTAATAATAAAAATTTTCATTTTTATTCAGGTCCATTAAGTATACCTTCTGATGGAGGTTTAAAAATTAATAAAGGAGTAGTATTATCAGCAATTCCTGATCCTAATTTATATGATACAGGTAATAAAAAATGTGGTAAATTAGATAATGCAGGTTCAGGTTGTAAACCATTTATTACAGTTAGAAGTGCAGAAAATAGTGGAATATATGGAGAAGGTACAATAGATGGACAAGGTAATTCTGTGATGAAAGGTACTTCACAAACTTGGTGGGATTTAGCACGTGAAGCACAAAAAGAAAATAAATCACAAAATGTACCTAGATTAATGGAAATAAGAGGATGTAAGAATTTTACTTTATATAAAATTTCTTTAAGAAATTCTCCTAATTTTCATGTTGCAATGGGTAATGTAAATGGATTTACAGCATGGGGAATTAAAATAAATACTCCAGCTGATGCTCGTAATACTGATGGTATAGATCCAGGTTCTTCTACTAATATAACTATAGCTCATTCATATATAAGTACTGGAGATGATAATGTTGCTATAAAAGCAGGAAATGGACCTACTAGCCATGTATCAATATTAAATAATACTTTTGGTAAAGGTCATGGAATGTCTATAGGTAGTGAAACATCTGGAACAGTAACTGATGTATTAGTAAATAATTTAACAATGGATGGTACAACTAATGGATTACATATTAAAAGTAGTAAGGTAAATGGTGGTTTAGTTAATAATATAGTATATAAAAATGTTTGTATAAAAAATGTTCAATATCCTATTTTATTAGATATGTTTTATCAAAAAAATTCTCAAGGTAATAAAACACCATATTTTAAAAATATTAATTTTCAAGATATTAAAGTATTAACAGCAGGTACATTTGTTTTTAGAGGTATAAAGGGTAATAACATAGAAGTAATATTAAATAATGTTAGTGCTAAAAAGGGTTCAAAATATATTATGGAAAATGTAGATAAAAAAGGAAATATAAATGAAAATTCTACAGGAAATATATGTCCTAATTATACTAAATAAACAAATAAACTAATAAATAAACATAAATAATTTAATTATGTTTAAAAAATTATTCCTAATTTATTATTTTTTAATAAGTTAGGAATATTAATTTTAAGAAAAAGTTATTAAATGAATAATAATAATAAAATATTTAGTAATATAATTTTAAAAGTAGATAATTTAAATGTTTATATTACAAATGGATATTTAGAAGTTTTTTTAAAAATGGGTTACGTTTCTAAATTATTAATAAATAAAATAAATATTATTAATAATTTAGAAAACAAAAAAACATTTTATTTGGATTGAAATGGTGGAAAATTTGTATTTAATCCTAATAAATTATTTATAAATAAATATGATAATGATATTGCACATATTTCATATATTATGAATTTAAATAATAATTTAGAAATAGAATATCATTTTATAGTAAGGAAATTTATAAAAGGTATTTATAATTATGTTGTTATTAATAATAATAATAATAATTTAAATGATAATAAATCATATACTTTTAGTGAAATTAGAGTAGTATATAGATTCGATTATTCAATTATGAATATGTTATATAATGGTTTATTAAATGTTAAATCTCATTTATATTCTAATTTAAAAAAAAATCCATTAGTACAAGATGAAACATGACAATTATCTGATGGATCATATTATTCTAAATATGATTTAGCTGGTTACATTAGACAAACAAAATATTATGGAGTTTATGGTGAAAAATATGGTGCATGATTAATTAATTTTAGTCATGATTATTTTTCAGGTGGTCCTTTAAAACAAGATTTATTAGTACATCAAGATTCTTTGATGTTAAACTATTTACATAGTACTCATTTTGGAACTCCTGAATTATGTATTCCTGTTAAGAAATGAAAAAAAATATATGGTCCTTGATTAATATATTTAAATAATAATATTAATTTAAATTTAAATTTATTAACAGATGTTAATATATTTTTTAAAAAAGAAATTAATAATTGACCATTTAAGTGATTAGAAGATATAAATTATAAAATTAATAGAAAAAAAATATATGGAAATATAAAAAATATAAATAACAAAAAATATCAAATTGTTTTGAATTCATCTTTAGATGAAGAATTTGATAAGCAAACTCTTGGATATTTATATTATACTGTTAATTTATATAATGGAAGTTTTGAGATAAAAAATATTATTCCTAATAAATATATGTTATATATTTATCCTTTAAATGGTATTAATAGTAATTTTTTATTTAAAAAAATAGTTGATTTAAATGAAAATTTAAAATTAAGTGATTTAGATATAAAAGATAATATTATAAATAAAGTTATATGAAATATTGGAGAAACTAATAGAACTACATCGGGATTTAAATATAGTAATAAAAATAGAAATTTTATTTGGCATATATTATCTCCTAAAAATTTAAAATTTGTTATAGATGATAATAGTAAAATAGATATTAAAAAATGATATTATGCTCAAACTAAAAAGGGAATTTGAAAAATATATTTCAATGATTTAAATAACAAAAAGGATAGGATTTTAAATATTTGTATTTGTGGAGCTAGTAATAATATTTTACAAAAAAAAAATAATAAACCATATTTAAAGATATATATAAATAATATTTTTATAAATGAATTTATATATGAAAATGATAAATCAATTTATAGAGGTGCGTTAAAAAGTGGAAATTATTATAATAATAAAATAGATATTAATAATAAATATATTGTTAATGGATTAAATATATTAAAATTAAAATTAATAGGAGGATCCATTATGTATGATTGTTTAATTTATAAAAAAAAATAAATTTTAATTTAAAAATAAAATATATTTAAATAAATTAAAAATAATTATAATAATATTTATTATTGATAATATAAATATATTATTTAATTTTAATTTAAATATTTGAAAATTTAAATTAATAATACCTAATATTATTAATATTAGTAATATTAATATATTATTTTTATTATTTAAATTTATATTTTCTGATATTATTTTAATACCTGAAATTATTAACATTCCAAATATAAATATATTACAAGCTGATACTATTGGTTTAGGAATTGATTGTATTATAAAAATAAATTTATTTAAAAATGATAATAATATTGTTATTATTGATGTTATATAATTAATATAAATTTTATTATTTTTATATTTTCTTTTTTTTTTATTAATTAGAAATGTTTTAACATTTTCACTACATATTGAAATTGGTATGTAACCTAAAAAACTAGATAAAAAAATAATAATACTATTAGTTTTTATAAATTCTTGTAATTCTTTATTTCAATTTTTTGTAAATTTAAATAATATTGTAAAATGGTTAATATGTTCTATTAAAATTAAAAATATTATTGGAATAATAAAAAATATAGATTCTATATTTATAGAATATGTATGTAATGATAAAATAGGTAATTTAAATCATGAAATTGTATTTATATGTTTAATATTAATAATTTTTAAATAAATAGATACTATATAACTTATTATTATACTAAGAAGTATAGAAATAATAGAAATAAATTTTTTATATAAAAAATTTATTAAAATTATATTTAATAAAGTAAATAAAAATAGTAAAGTATTTGTAATATTTATATTGTTATTAATATAACAATTAGATATTTTAAATGAAAATTTAATAAGTTTTATACCTATTAAAATAAGTCAACTACCTGATAAATAAGCAGGAAATATTAAATTAATTCATTTAATACCATAATATTTAATTATATGTCCGATTAAATATAAAATAATACTAGATATTATAAATCCATATATTATATTTTCATATTTATAATTATTTTGAATAAAAAAAATAATATAAGGTAAAAAAAATATATTGTAAGTTAAAAATATTGGTGTTTTATTTTTACTTAATAATAAATATATTAATGTAAGTAATCCATTACAAATAAAAATAGTAGAAGGATTAATATTAATTAATAATGTAGTTAGAATAGTTGTTTGTAGTATTATACATAAATGTTGAATACTAAATAAAATTATATTCATATTTTACAAAATTTAAATTAATTAAAAGATTATTAATTTTTTATTATTTAAATAATTTATATT
>CP144846.1:116555-252963 GCA_036689515.1 Candidatus Stammera capleta | reverse complement strand
TATTTAGTATTTTTTATTATAATTTATAATTATTATATATAACTATTTAATTGATATTAAATATTAGTTAATTAATATCTAAATTATATTTAAGATTTTTAATATATAAATACCCTTTAAATAACTTATATACTTTAAAACACACAATTATTTAAGTCACTAAATGTATTTAATAATATTTTAATATTTTAGTACTTATTTTCAAACTTTTAAATTAAATTATTTTAATATTAAAAATTTATTTTTTCTAGAATATAACTTTATTTTTTTAATATAAATAAAATAATTTTGTTTTGCAATAGTTATTTTGTTTTTTTTTTAATTTTAATTGTTTTTTTTTAATAAAATTGTTGATTTTATTAAAATATTATTTTATTATTAATAAAATTATTTTTAAAATATATAAATGTTTTTTTCTAGATATGATTATGATATTATTATTATAGGTGGTGGACATGCAGGAATAGAAGCTGCTTATGTATGTTCTAAAATGAAATGTAGAACATTATTAATAACTTTAAACAAAAGTAATATTGGTGAAATATCTTGTAATCCATCTATTGGTGGTTTAGGAAAAAGCCATTTGGTTAAAGAAATAGATGCTTTAGGTGGTTTAATGGGTAAATTAACTGATTTATCTGGAATACATTTTAAAACACTTAATTCTAGTAAAGGATATTCTGTAAGATCTACTAGAGTTCAAGTTG
Source organism: Candidatus Stammera capleta (assembly GCA_036689515.1). GTDB lineage: Bacteria > Pseudomonadota > Gammaproteobacteria > Enterobacterales > Enterobacteriaceae > Stammera > Stammera capleta_O. The sequence continues at coordinate 252,256 of CP144846.1, read as the reverse complement.
ATAAAATGTTATATAAAAAATATTCATTTGAATTTTTATTAAAACAAAAATATTTATCTATACATTATGATGAAGTATTAGATTTAATTGTTAAAAATGATATTGTTTATGGTGTTAAAACATTTAAAAATATTATTTATTCTAAAGTGGTAATTTTATGTACAGGAACTTTTTTAGATGCTAAAATTTTTATAGGTAATAATAAAATTAATGGTGGAAGATTATTTGAAAAATCTTCTATAAAATTATCTAATTCATTAAAAAAATATGGTTTAATATTTGGTTATTTAAAAACTGGTACTCCACCTAGATTAAATAAGAATACTATATTATTTGATAATTTACAGAAACAATATAGTGATAAAAAAATTATTTCTAAATTTTCATTTTTTAATAAGCTAAGAAATAATAAAATATTAGATCAAATTATTTGTTTTATAACTTATACAAATAAAAAAACACATGATATTGTTAATAAATATTTATATAAAAGTCCATTGTTTAATGGTTTAATTAATTCTATAGGTCCTAGATATTGTATTTCTTTAGAAAATAAAGTTTATAATTTTCCTTTTAGAGAAAAACATAATGTTTTTTTAGAATTTGAACAATTAAATAATAATTTAGTTTATCCTAATGGTTTATCTATGAGTTTTCCATTAGATATACAAGAAAAAATTATTAATTCTATTGATGGTTTAAACAATTCAAAAATTTTAATTCCTGGTTATTCTGTTGAATATATGTATTTGAATCCTATTTTTTTATGTAAAAGTTTAGAAAGTAAAATAATAAATAATTTTTTTATAGCTGGGCAAGTAAATGGAACTACAGGATATGAAGAAGCTGCTTGTCAAGGTTTAATAGCAGGTATTAATGCATGTTTAAAAATTAAAAAAAATAATTTATATTTTAATAATTTTATACTTTCTAGATTATCGTCTTATATAGGAGTGTTAATAGATGATTTGTGTACTAAAGGTGTTAAAGAACCTTATAGAATATTTAATTCTAGATCTGAATTTAGTTTATTTTTAAGAGAAGATAATGCAGATTATAGATTAACAGAATTAGGATATAAATTAGGTTTAATTAGTTATAATAAATGATGTTTTTTTAATAAAAAAATTAATGAAATTAAATTAATTTATAATTATTTAGATAAAAAGAAATTTATTTTTAATAAATTACCTAATTTCATTAAAAATAAATTTAAAAATAATAAAAATGTTGTTAATATTAAATCATTAATATGTAATTCATTAATAAAATTTAATAAATTAAAATATTTTTTATTTAACAAAAAAAAAATATTTTTAAAAAGTAATTATTTAAATGAAGTTAAAATTTTATTTTTATATGAAAATTATATTAAAAAACAGAAAATAGAACTTTATAAATATAAATTGTATGAAAATATAATATTACCTAAAAATATAAAATATAATAAAATTATTGGTTTATCTAATGAAGTTGTTCAATTATTAAATTATTATAAACCAAATTTTTTAGGTCAATTATTAAATATTTCTGGTATTACACCTATATCAGTTATAATAATATTTATTTATTTAAAAAAAAATAATTTATTAATTAAAAATAAAATATATTAAATATAATATATTTTAATATTATTAATAAATAATATTTTATATATTAAATTAAAAATAAAAATTTAATTTTTAAATTAATTTATTATAAATAAATATTGGATTTTAAAATGATAAAAAATTTTATTTTTAAATTTAAGTTACCTAATGATTATATTAATCATCATTTAAGACATTTACAATTTAATATTGCTTCTTTAAGAATATTAAATTTTTTGAATATTAAAAATAATTTTTGAATGTTAAATATAGATTCAATGATTATATCTTTTTTGTTAGGATTTTTGTTTTTATTTACATTCAAATTAATTATATTTAATTTAAAGTATAATTATATTCCTAATAAATTTCAAATTTTATGTGAAATAATAATTTTGTTTATTTATAAAAATATAAAACAAATAATTGGTAAAATAGATAAATATATTTTTTCTTTATGTTTTACTATTTTTACATGAATTTTAATGATGAATTTAATGGGGTTAATACCTATTGATTTATTTCCTATAATTTTAAAATTTTTTTTTAATATTAATTATTTTTATTTAGTTCCTTCTTCAGATATAAATATAACTACATCTTTTTCTTTTTGTGTATTGTTATATATTTTTATTTATAAAATTTATAAGATAGGATTATTAAATATGTTATATAATTTATTTATTCATCCTTTTAATAGTTATTATTTTTGTATATTTAATTTATTATTAGAATTTATAAATATATTTTCAAAATTTTTATCTTTATCACTTAGATTGTTTGCTAATATTTATTCTGGTGAAATAATTTTTATTTTATTATTTTTTATACTTCCTTGGTGAATAAAATATTTTTTTATTTTTCCATGATTTATATTACATATATGTATATCTTTTTTACAAGCTGTTATTTTTATGATATTAACTTTAATATATATTTCTTAATTGAATTTTTTTAATTTATATTAAAAGAGAGGAATTTAATGAATAATAGTATTTTATATATTGCTGTTGCTATAATGATGGGTTTATCATCTATTGGAGTTTCTATAGGAATAGGTATTTTAGGTGGTAAATTTTTGAATAGTGTTTCTAGACAACCCAGTTTGGTTTCTATATTAAGAAATCAATTTTTTATTGTTATAGGACTTATTGATGCCATTCCAATGATTATAGTTGGTTTAGGATTATATATAATTTTTTCAGTTATTAAATAGGAATTATTAAAAAATGCAAATAAATATGACTTTTTTGTCTCAAATTATATTATTTATTTTTTATATTTTATTTAGTATAAAATATATATGACCATATGTTAATAATATAATAGAAAAAAGAAAATTAAGTATAATTGTTAAATTAAATAATATTAAAAAATTTAAATTAAAAATTAGTAATTTAAAAAAAAAAATTAAAAAACAAGAATTTATATATGAACAAAAAGTTTGTAATATGATGAATGAAATAAATTTAATAAAAGATAAAATATTAAAAGAATATCGTAGAAAAGCTAAGTATGAATATAATAAAATATTAAATAATTCTAAAATAGAAATAAATATTAATAGAAGAAAGATGTATAATGATTTTAAAAAAAATATATATAATATTTTGTATGTAATTTTAAAAGATATTACTTATAATAATTTTAATAAAAAAATAGATAATAAAATTATAACTTTTATATTAAATAATAATAAAATTAATTAATTATGTTAAATAATAATAATTTATATTATTCTTATTCTTTATCTATATTTAAAATAATAGGTTTTAAAGATGCTAAGAGTTTTAATAACTGAAAAAATTTTTTAAAAAAATTAACTTATATATGTAATATCGAAAATATTAATTTTATTATTAATAATAAAAAGATTATATTAAAAAAATTTTTTTATATAATTAAACAAAATTTATATATTGATAAATATATGGAAGATTTTTTTTATATTTTAATTGAAGATAATATATTTATTAATATTAATATAATTTATAAATATTTTATAGAAATATATAAAATTAATAATAATATTTTTGATATAGTTATATATATAAGAAATAAAATAAATAAATATAATTATTTTTTAATTAAAAAATTTATAGAAAATAAAATTAATATTAGTAAAAATAAATTTTTGAATTATATATTTATTAGAAATAAAAATATAATTTCTGGATTTAAAATATATGTTAATGATTTTGTAATGGATAGTAGTATATTAAATATTTTATATAAAATAAAATTTTTAAAACATAAAGAGTATAATAATGGAATTTAAATTTAATGAAATTAGTGAAATTATTAAAAGTAGATTAAATAAATTTAATAATAAAATAGATTTTTATTATGAAGGTGAAATTATTTCTATTGTTGATGGAATAATTAAAATTACTGGATTATCTAATATTTTATTAAGTGAATTAATTGAATTACCTAATAATTTAGGTTATGCATTAATTTTTGATTTAGATAAATATTTTATTAATGCTATAGCTTTAAATAAATATGTTAAACTAAAAGTAGGTATGAAAGTACGTAGTACTGGATATGTGTTTAAAATTCCTGTTGGTCATAGTTTGTTAGGTAGAATAATTGATCCATTAGGTAATATTTTAGATGGAAAAGAAAATTTAAATAGTAATATTTATTATTCTATTGAAAGAGAATCACCTGCTATAGTTGATAGAAGATTTATTAATAGATCATTATGTACAGGTTATAAAGCTATTGATAGTATGATACCTATTGGTTTAGGACAAAAAGAATTAATTATAGGAGATCGTAAAACTGGTAAAACTAGTTTAGTATTAGATATAATAATTAATCAACGTAAATTTAATATTAAATGTATTTATGTTTCTATAGGTCAAAAATTATCTAATGTTTTTAATTTAATAGAAAAATTAGATTATTTTAATGCATTGGATTATACTACTTTTATAGTAGCTTCATCTTCTGATGAAGCTATAATTCAATATATAGCTCCTTATTCAGGATGTTCTATTGCAGAGTATTTTAGAGATATAGGAGAAGATTCTTTAATTATATATGATGATTTATCTAAACATGCTATTGCTTATAGACAAATTTCATTGTTATTACGTCGTTCACCAGGTCGTGAGGCTTATCCTGGTGATATATTTTATATACATTCTAGACTTTTAGAAAGATCTGCATATGTAAATATTAATTTCATTAAAAAATATAATAAAAATGTTAGTAAATATAATATTTCTGGTTCTTTAACATCGTTACCTATTGTAGAAACTTATGAAGGAGATATATCTTCTTTTATACCTACAAATATAATTTCAATAACAGATGGTCAAATATTTTTAGAATCTAAATTATTTAATTCAGGTGTTAAACCTGCTATAAATCCAGGAATATCTGTGTCTAGAGTCGGATCTTCAGCTCAGACTTCAATAATGAAATTTTTATCTAGTTCTTTACGTACATCTTTATCTCAATATTATGAGTTGTTAAATTTTTCTCAATTTTCTTCTGACTTAGACAAAAATACTTTAAAGCAATTAAATTATGGTAAAATTATTATTGAAATATTAAAACAAAAACAATATTCTACATTATCTTTATTTAATCAAGTATTAATATTTTTTTCTTTAAAATATGGATATTTAGATGATATTGAAATATGTAAAATTTCTGTATATGAAACTAAATTATATTTATATGCTTCTAATATAAATATTAAATTGAAAAATAAAATTAATAAATTAGGTATTATAAATGATAATATTATAATAGATTTACATAATATTATTAAAGAATTTAAATTAAATATATTTAAGTAATTTTATATAATTTATGTGAATAAATAAAAAAGAAATTAAAAACAAAATATATAGTATTAAATATGTTCATAAAATTATTAAATCAATGGAAATGATTTCTATTTCTAAGTTAAAAAAATTTAATAATTTATTATTTTATAATAATAAATATTATAATATTATAATTAATTTAATAACAAATTTAGATTTAATTCAAAATAGTAATTTTTATATTAAAAATAATTGTATTATTAATAATAAATTTTTATTTTTAATAATTTTTACTGATCAAGGATTATGTGGTAATTTAAATTTTAATTTAATTAAAAAGTTTTTATTTTATGTAAATAATAATAATATTAATGTAAATAATGTTAAATTATTATTATTTGGTAAAAAAAGTATTTCTTTAATAAAATATTTTAGAAATTTTAATTGTGATATTAAATTTATAAATTATAATTTTCAATCAAAAACTAATATTTATAATAATTTAAAAATTATTTCTAATAAAATTATTAATTTTTATAATAAATTTTATTTTGATAAAATTTTTATTGTTAATAATTATTTAAATAAAAATAAAGTTAAATATAATATAAATCAAATTTTACCTTTAAATTATTTAAGTGAAAAATTTCATTATTTTAGATATTATTATGAAACTAAAAAATATATTTTAAAAGAAAATATATTTTTTAAATATATTAGTATTAAAATTTTAAATGGTATATTAAACAATATAGTTGCAGAACATTTTACAAGAATTTTTGTTATGCAAGGTGCATCAAAAAATTCTGATATTTTATTTAATAGATTAAATATTATATATAATAAATTACGTCAATATAATATTACTAAAGAAATTATAGAATTAGTATCTACTTTGAATTAAATATTTATTGTTATATATATAATATAAAATTAAATTTTTATAAATAATTATGGTTTATAATATGCAAAAATATGAAGGTAAAATTGTTAGAATTTTAGGAGCAATTGTTGATGTAGAATTTTATTATGGTTATATACCTAATTTATTAAATGCTTTACATGTTATTTTAAAAAATAATGAAATATTAGTTTTAGAAGTTCATCATCAAATTGGAGATGGTATAGTAAGAACTATATCTATGGGATCAACTTCTAATTTATATAGAGGTATGTTAGTTTTAGATACTAAAAAAAGTATTAATATACCTGTAGGTAAAAAATTATTAGGTAGAATAATTAATGTATTAGGAAATCCATTAGATGGAAAAAAACCAATTAATACTAATGAATATAGATCTATTTATAATAATCCTCCTAATTATACAAATTTATCTTCTAATAAAAAAATTTTAGAAACAGGTATTAAAGTTATAGATTTAATATGTCCTTTTTTAAAAGGAGGTAAAATTGGATTATTCGGCGGAGCTGGAGTTGGAAAAACAGTAAATATGATGGAATTAATAAGAAATATAGCTATTAAACATTTAGGTTATTCAGTATTTACTGGAGTAGGAGAAAGAATAAGGGAAGGATTTGATTTTTATCATGAAATGTGTTCTTCGAATGTTATTGATAAAGTTTCATTAGTATATGGACAAATGAATGAAGCTCCAGGTAATAGATTTAGAGTGGCATTAACTGGTTTAACAATAGCTGAAAAATTTAGAGATGATGGACATGATGTTTTATTTTTTATCGATAATATTTATAGATATATATTAGCAGGTACTGAAGTTTCATCTTTATTAGGTCGTATACCATCTTCTGTGGGTTATCAACCTACTTTAGCTTATGAAATGGGAATTTTACAAGAAAGAATTGCTTCTACTAAAGATGGTTCTATAACATCTGTACAAGCTGTTTATGTTCCTGCTGATGATTTTAGTGATCCATCTGCTATTACAACATTTTCACATTTAGATGCTATAATTGTTCTTGATAGACAAATAGCATCATCTGGAATATATCCTGCAGTTGATCCTTTATTATCAAGTAGTGATCAATTAGATCCTAGTATAGTAGGAATAGAACATTATAATGTTGCTCAATCTGTTAAACAGATATTACAAAAATATAAAGAATTAAAAGATATAATTGCTATTTTAGGTATTGATGAATTATCTGAAAATGATAAATTATTAGTTTCAAGAGCTAGAAAAGTTCAAAAATTTTTATCTCAACCTTTTTTTGTTAGTGAAATATTTACAAATATACCTGGTAAATATGTATCTATTGAAAATAACATAAAAAATTTTAAAGATATAATTGAAGGTAAATATGATGATTATCCTGAAAGTTGTTTTTATATGATTGGTGAAATAAATGAAAATTTTTATAAATTAAAAAATAAAAATGTATATTAAAATTAATATTATTAGTATTAATAATATTTTATTTAAAAATAAAATAAAATATATAAAGATATTAAATTTAGGTTTAGAAATTCATTTTAATCATATTCCTATATTAGCTTTAATAAAAGATAGTTTAATAATTATATATATTACTAATGATAAAAAAAAAATTTTTTATATTAAAAAAGGAATTTTAGAATTTAATTTGAATATTTTAAATATATTAACTAGTAAATTAATTAAATCTATTGATTTGAATAAAAAAAATATAAATAATAAATTATTTTTTGTTAAAAAAAAAATTTCTTTATATAAAAGAAGTAATAATTTATTAAAATATTTAAAATATAAAAATTTATTTTATAGATATTTTAATTATTTAAAATTAATAAATTTATCTAAATAATTTTTTTTATAATATTATTTTTTTTTTAATAATATTATATTATAATAAATTATAACTTAGGGGTTATAGCTCAATTGGTAGAGCATCTGTTTTGCATGCAGAAGGTTAGCGGTTCGATTCCGCTTGACTCCATTGCCGGCTTAGCTCATTAGGTAGAGCAACTGACTTGTAATCAGTAGGTAACCAGTTCGATTCCGGTAGCCGGCATTAATAATATAATAGGTGGGATTCCCGAGTGGTTAAAGGGGACAGACTGTAAATCTGTTGTCATAGACTTCGTAGGTTCAAATCCTTCTCCCACCATTACTATTAATTAGCGAATATTGTATAATGGTTATTATATTAGCCTTCCAAGCTAAAGATGCGGGTTCGAATCCCGCTATTCGCTTAAAATTAAATAATTTTATTTTATATTTTTATGTTTATATAAAATATAAAAATTTTTAAATTTTTTATTTAATAATTTAGGTTTTGAATAATTTTTATTATTTCTTTTATTAAAAATTTTTTTAAAAGTAAAAAATATATTATCAATATTAAATTTTTTAAAAATAAATTTATAATCTAATATTATTTTTTTATATATTAAAGGTATATTTAAAATTATTAATATAATATTTTTATTATTATTTATTTTTCTTATAAAAATAATTATATATTTAATAATTTTTATACTTTTAATTAATATTTTATTATTAAATGTATTTATAATTTTAGGTATTTTTGTTAATAGAATTGATTTTGTTTTTTCTTTGAAAAGAAAATTAATTTTTTTGAAAATATATTCTGTTATAAATGGTATTATAGGATGTAAAAGTTTTAATATATTAAAAAATATAAATTTTAATGTTTTAATAGTATAATAATTTATTTTATTATAAAAATTAAAAATTTTTATAAATTCGATATATCAATCACATAAATAATTTTTTACAAATTTTTTTATTTTTATACAAAGTATATTAAATTGAAAATTTTTTATATAATTTTTATAATTTTTTAAAAATTTATTAAATTTATATAAAATTCAATTATCTATTAATAATAAATTATTATTTGTTTTAATTAACTTTTTATTAATTTTAAAAAATTTTATTATAAATATTGATAAATTTCATAATTTATTACAAAAATTATAATTTATTTCTAATTGTTTAATATTAAAATTTATTTTTAAATTATTATTTGAAATAGAAGTTAATGTTAATCTTAAAACATCTACTCCATATTTTTTTATTCCTAAAGGAAAATGTTTTTTAGTATTTTTTTTAATTTTTTTTATATTATTAAAATTTAATAAATTTTTAGTTCTTTTTTTAATTAATTTGTTTAAAGTTATTCCATATATAATATCTTTTGGGTTAATAACATTACCTATAGATTTTGACATTTTTTTACCATTTTCGTCTGTTATTAATCCAGTTATAAATACTTTTTTAAATGGTATTTGATATATATTTTTTTTTTTTATTAAACATAGTGTTAACATTATCATTCTAGCTATTCAATAATAAATTATATCAAAACCACTTATTACTAAATTAATTGGATGAAATAATTTTAATATTTTTGTTTTTTTAGGTCATCCTAATGATGCAAATGTTCATATAGATGATGAAAATCATGTATCTAAAACATTTTTGTCTTGTTTTAAATTAATATTAATTAATTTATATTTTTTGATTATATATTTTTTGTTATAACCTACATATATATTATTTTTATTTTTTGTATCATATCATACTGGTAATCTATGTCCTCAATATATTTGTCTTGATAAACATCAATCTTTAGTATTTTTCATTCAAGAAAAGAATAAATTTTTATATTTTGATGGTTTAATAATAATTTTATTTTTTTTAATAATTTTAATTGATTTTTTTGATAATTTTTGTGTTTTTAAAAATCATTGTTTTTTTAATATTTTAATTATTTTACTATTTGTTTTAGTACTAAATGAAATATTTTTATTACAAATTTCTATTTTAAAAATATGTTTTTTTTTAGTTAAAATATTTATTATTTTTTTTGTGTTTAATTTTTTTTTATTTAAAAAAAAATTTTTTTTATGAATTATTTTTTCACCATTATATTTAAATATATTTGGTTTTTTTTTTAAAGTACCATCATCATTTAAAAAATTTATTATATTAAGTTTGTATTTTTTACTTAATTTTAAATTTTTATTATTATGTGATGGAGTTATTTTTATACATCCAAAATATTTATTTTTTTTTATACTTTTATCTGAAATAATTTTTAATTTATAATTATTAATTGGATTTATAGCATAATTATTTATGAATTTTTTATATTTTTTTATATTTGGATTTACAGCTAATGCTACATTACCTAAAATAGTTTTAGGGTTTGTAGTAGGTGCTATTAAATAATTATTATTTATATCATTTAAAATAAAATATTTTATATAATATCTTTTTATTTTTTTATTTTTTTTTTTAATTTCTAAATCAGATAAAACTGTTTTTATTTTTTTATCTCAATATATTATTTTGTTTGAATTATATATTAATTTTTTTTTATATAAATTAATAAATGCTTTATTTACTGAATATGAAAAATTTTTATCTAAAGAAAATCTTGTTTTTTTTCAATAAATTGAACTTCCCAATAATTTTGTTTGTTTATTTATTTTTTTTTCATATTTTATTTTTCATTTTCATAATTCATTAATTATTTCTTTTTTTGAAACATTAATATTTTTTTTTTTTAAATAATTTTCAACGATTATTTGAGTAGCTATACCTGCATGGTCAGTTCCCATTATTCAAAATGTATTATATCCAGATATTTTTTTATATCTTATTATAATATCCATTAATGTTTGTTGATAAGCATGTCCTATATGTAAATTTCCTGTAATATTTGGAGGGGGCATTATAATAGAAAAATTTTTTTTATTTATATTTAAATTTGGATTGAATAATTTATTTTTTAATCAAAAATTATATATTTTTTTTTCTTTATTTTCTAAATTAAATATTTTTTTCATAATAAATATTTTATTTTTTTGATATATTTTTGTTATAATTAGTTAAAAATTGTATTATTAAAGGTATTGTTCTTCCAGTAAATTTATTATTTTTAACAGATGTATTTGCTATATCTAAATGAGCTCATTTATATTTTTTAGTAAAATTAGATAAAAAACATGCTGCTAATATAGTATCAGCAAAATATTTATTACTACAATTTTTTAAATCAGCAATATTAGATTTTAAATATTTATTATATTTATAATATAAAGGTAATTGTCATATTGAATCATTAGATTGAATACTAGATTTAATTAATTGTTTTGATAAATTTTTATTGTTAGTAAATAATGCACTAATATCATCACCTAATGATATTAAACATGATCCAGTTAATGTAGCAATATCAATAACTATTTCTGGTTCATATTTATTAATATATGTTAATGTATCGCATAATATTAATCTACCTTCAGCATCTGTATTAATTATTTCTATGGTTTTTCCTGATAAAGATTTAATAATATCTCCAGGTTTAGTAGAGTTTGTATTAATAGAATTTTCAGCACATGCTAATATACCAATTATATTTAATTTTAATTTTAATATATTTACAATATACATAATACCTAATATTATTGCTGCACCTGACATATCAAATTTCATTTCATGCATATTATTTGATGGTTTTAAAGATATTCCTCCAGTATCAAAAGTTATTCCTTTTCCTATAATTATAATAGGTTTATTATTTATATTTTCATTATTTAAATATTTAATTTTTATAATTAAAGGTTCATTTATAGAACCTTTATTAACAGATAAATATGAAAACATACCAATTTTTTTTATTTTTTTTTTATTTAAATATGAAATTTTAATTTTAGGTCCATGTATATATTTTTGTACATTTTTTAATATGTATAAAGAATTACATATATTTGAAGGAGTATTACATAAATCTTTAGTTATTTTTATTCCTTTTGAAATTGTTAAACTATTTAAAATAGTTTTTTGTGTTTTTTTTATTTGTTTTTTATTAATTTTAAAGTAAATATTTTTTTTTATATTATTATTATTTTTTTTAGTTTTAAATATTAAAAATTTATATTGAATATTTTCTATAATTTGAATTATATTAAATATTTTTCAATATAAATTTTTTATTTTAATATATTTTAAAAAAAATATTATATTATAATAGTATTTTGTTTTTATAATTTTAAATAATTTATTAATTAAATTTGTAAATGTTTCTTTATTTATTTTATTTTTATTTCCACATCCTATTAAAATTAAATCTTGAATATATTTTTTTTTATAATTTTGTATTATATGAATGTTGTTTTTTTTAGTTAAATATTTATATTTTTTTATTTCTTTAAGTATAATTTTATTTTTAAATTTTATTTTATGAATATTTTTTTTAGAAATTAATATGATAATACAATCATATTTTTTTTTATTTTTTTGGAAATTATATTCTATATTATATTTCATAATATTAATTAATATTTTATTTATAATATATAATTATTTTTTTTAAAATTTTTTATTAATAATTTATTATTTAATAATATTTAAAATTTAAATTATTTTATTTTAATTAAATATTAATAAAATAAATAATTAACAGGGGCAGAAGGAATTGAACCCTCAACCTATGGTTTTGGAGACCATCGTTCTACCTAATTAAACTATACCCCTAAATTAATGATTAAATTAGGTCTAAGTGGAGTTGAACCACTGACCTCACCCTTATCAGGGGTGTGCTCTAACCTCTGAGCTATAGACCTTAAAATTTAATTTAATATATTTTAATATTAATTTAATTTTTAATTATAATTAGTATATCAAATCATATTTTATATGTCATTATTATATTATAATAGAATAAATAATTATATAAAAATTTTTATTTTTTAATCATATGAAAAAAGAAAATGTTTTTTATAAAATAGTTAATAATAAATTAAAATCTGATATTATTTATAAAGATAAATATGTTACAGTATTTAATGATATTAATCCTCAAGCTCCTGTTCATATTATTATAGTACCTAATATTTATATTAAAAATATGAATTATATAAAAGAGTCTCATATTTATATTTTAGGTAAAATGTTATTTATATCTTCTTATATAGCAAAAAAAAAGAAAATTGATAAATCTGGTTATAGACTTATTATAAATTGTAATAAGAATGCTGGACAGTGTATTAATTATTTACATTTACATTTACTAGGAGGATGTAAATTAGGAAAAATAATTAATTATAAATAAATTAAATTATATTAACAATAAAATTTAATAATATAAATGAAAGTTACAAAATATACATTATTTACTTTAAGAAATAATTTAAATTATGATAATAATATTATTTATAATATGATGTTAAGAGGTGGTTTTATACGTAAATTATGTAATGGTATTTTTATATTGTTACCTAATGGTTTACGTGTAATTAATAATATTATTAATTTAATTAAAATTGAAATGAATAAAATTAATTCTATTGAAATTGAATTACCTATTCTTAATCCTTCTTATTTATGAAATGATAGTGGTAGAATTAATACATATGGAAAAGAATTATTTAAAGTTTATGATAGAACTAATAGATTATTTATTTTATCTCCAACTAATGAAGAGTTAATTACTAATTTTTTTTTTAAAAATAAAAATAATATTCATAATTTACCTAAAATTTTTTATCAAATAAAAACAAAATTTAGAGATGAAATTAGATCTAGAGCTGGTATAATTAGATGTAAAGAATTTTCAATGAAAGAAGCTTATTCTTTTCATAAATCTAAACATTGTTTACAAAAAACATATATTAATATTTTAGATACATATAATACTATTTTTAATAAATTAAATTTAGATGTTTTATATAAAGAAGCAGATTGTGGTAATATAGGAGGTACTTTATCACATGAATTTCATTATATATCTAAATATGGAGAAGATGATTTGTTAATTAATAAAAATATTGTTTTAAAAATTTTTCCTAAATTTAATAATAATAATTTAATTTATAAAATTAAAAGAATTAAATTTTTAATTTATAAAAATTTTAATAAATACTATTTTTTAAAAAAACATAATTTAGATTTTGTAAAAACTTATTTAATAAAAATATATTTTAAAATAAAAAAAATTTTTTTAATTGTATTAATTCCTTGTTATAAAAAAATTGATTTATATAAAATAAAAAATTTATATCCTTTATCTTATAAAGTAGTTATATATAGTAAAAAACAAATTAAATTAAAATTTAATATTAAAAGATTTTTTTTATGTCCTTTTTATTTTAATTATAGAATTATAGCTGATATATCTATTATAAATATTAAAAATTTTATTATTGGAGCTAATGTTAATAATGGTATATTTATAAATGTTAATTGGTTTAAAAATATAAATGTTTCTGGTTTTTATTATATTTGCAAAAATATAAATTTTTTATTAAAAAATAAATTTAATAATGAAAACATTTGTAGTTTTAAATCTGTAGAAATAGCTCATGTTTTTAATTTGTTAGATAATTATATTAATAATTATTTAACATTAAATAATAAAATTTTTATGGGATGTTATGGAATAGGTGTATATAGAATATTAACGTCTTTAATAGAACATTATACTATTGATAATAGTATAGTTTTACCAATTTCAATATCTAATTTTAAGATAGGAATTATACCTATTAATTTTCATAAAAATAAATATATATGTAATATATCTTTGAAAATTTATGATTTTTTAATTAAAAATGGTATAGAAGTATTATTAGATGATAGAAATGTACATATAGGAATTATATTTAAAGATTTAGAATTAATTGGAATTCCTAATTTTTTAATAATAAGTAATAAATTATTATCTATTGGTTTATTAGAATTTAAAGATAGATTAAATAATTTTGTTCAATTTATTTCTATTAATAATATATTTGATTTTTTATTGTTTAAATATAAATAATAAATATTATTTTTTTTTTTTAAAATTTATACATCAAGATGGTAGATTTTTAGGATTACCATATTTTGTAATAAAATAATTTGGACATGAAATTGGTTTGTTATTATAATAAATAAATGGTATAAATTTTCTTTTTCAAGGTAAAATTTTAAATTTTTGTCAAATATTTTTAATTTTTTGTTTTTTTTTACCTAATATTTCTATTTTACCAGTAGGTTGAAATTTTATATAAATTTTTTCTTTTTTATTAGGTTTTCTAATTAAATTTAATTTATTTGAATTATTTTTATCTTTGTATAAAAATCCTAATTTTTTAGGTAATATAAATTTTTTTTTATTTATTTTTCATTCTAATTTTTTATTTTTTAATTCATATAATTTTTTATCTAAATATAAAATATTATTATATTTATATAAAAAAAAATTTTTAAAATGTAATTGAAAATAATTTTTTGTTTTATTAATTAATATTTTATTTAAAATTAAATTAACTAATTTATATGATATAAAATATTTATTTAATCATTTTTTTAATATAAATATATTTTCTTCTTTTTTTAATGTTAACATATAATTTAAATTTAATTGTTTTTTATTAATAAAACTTTTTTTAAATTTTTTTTTCATTAAATATTTTAATAATTTATATTGTTTATTACATATATTAGAATTTCTTATTATGGATGATATAAAAAATGGTCATTTTATATTTATTAAAGGTAAAATGATATTTCTTAAAAAATTTCTATCATGATTAATATCATTATTAGTTATATCTTCTATTCATTTTATTTTTTTTATTAATGCATATTTTTTTAGTTGTTTTTTTGTTATTTTTAGAAAAGGTCTAATAATTTTTTTATTATTTAAATAATTTTTTTGTTTTATTCCAATTAGTCCTTTTAATCCACATCCTCTTTTTAGAGATAATAATATTGTTTCACATTGATCATTTTTATGATGTGCTGTTAATAATATTTCATTTTTTTTTAGATATTTATTATATAAATAATATCTTTTATTTCTTAGTTTTTCTTCATTATAATTATTATTTTTATTAATAATATTTTTAATTATTAAATTTATATTTAATTTTAAACAAGTTAATATACAATGTTTTTGAAATATAGAAGACATTATTGAAGTATTATGATTTATATGTATAGCTCTAAATTTAATATTTTTTTTAAATTTATTTAATAAATATAATAATACTGTGGAATCTAATCCACCACTATATCCTATTAAAAATTTATTATATTTTTGTGTTAATTTATATATTTTTTTTTTTAAATTAAACATATTTTTATATTTTTATTATTTATTTATAAATAAATATTTTTATTTAATATTGTTTTTAATAAAAAATTAATATAGTATATTGATATAATATAATGTATAAAAGATTTTTTTTATTATAATTTAATTTATAGGGTCGTTAGCTCAGTAGGTAGAGCAGTTGACTTTTAATCAATTGGTCACAGGTTCGAATCCTGTACGACCCATTTAAATATTAAATAATTAATATATAAAATCAATATGTAAAATTTTATTTTTAAATGGATGTTTTTGTATTTCTTTAATTTTACATATAATTTTTTTTTTTTTAATTTTTATTATAAATAATATATTTTCTAATTTTAAATTTTTTTTTATTAAATTAAAAAATTTATTATATTTTATTGATATTAAAAAATTTTTTTTTTTAGAATAAATTATTGCTGGAATTTTATTTTTTTTTCTTAGTTTTCTACTATTTTTAGTTCCTTTTTTTTTTCTTAAATTAGCTTTAATTTTATATTTATTCATGTAAATATATTAAAATATTATTATATTAATTAATAATATTATATACTAAAATAATAAAAATTATAAATTACATTAAAATGAAAAATTATTTAAAAATTATAAATAAAAAGATAGGAGTACATATTTATGATAGTTTTAATAATATAATTAATTATATATTAAAGTTAAATATAGAAGCGTTTTCTTTTTTTTTAGGTAATCCATTAAAATGAAAAAAAAATATTTCTAATTATTTAATTAATAAATTTGTATTTAATTTAAATAAATTTAATATTAATAATAATTATATTATTCCTCATAGTAGTTATTTAATTAATTTAGGATCTCCAATTAAATTAAATTTATGAAAATCTATAAATTTATTAAAAAAAGAAATTGATATATGTAATAGATTAAATATTAAATTAATTAATTTTCATTTAGGGAGTCATTTAGGTATTATATCTGAAAATAAATGTATATCTAATATTATAAAATCTATTAATTATATATTAGATGAAACTTCAAATGTTATTCTTGTAATGGAAAATTCTGCTGGACAAGGTAATTATATAGGTTATAAATTAGATCATATTTCAGTAATTTTAAAATCTATTGATAATAAAAAACGTATTGGTGTTTGTATAGATACAGGACATTTATTTGCTTCAGGTTATGATATTAGAAGTTTTTGTTTGTGTGAAAAATTTTTTAATGTTTTTGAAAATATTATAGGATTAAAATATTTAAGAGCTATTCATTTAAATACTAGTAAATTTAAATTTAATAGTAGACAAGACAAACATAGTACATTATTAAATAGTAAATTAGGTAATAATATATTTTATTGAATTATGAGAGAAAATATATTTAATAATATACCTATTATTTTAGAAACTATAGATAGTTCTCTATGAAAAAAAGAAATTAATTGATTATATTCTCTTTAATTAATTTTTTAATATATTGATTTTAAATTGTTTTTTAATTAATATAGATAATTTATATAATGAAGTTTTTTTATAATCAAATATATTATATACAATAGATATTTGATTTTCAGATAAATATGTATGTGAATGTAGTCCTTTATTATCTTCAATAATTACATGATATCATGGAAAATTTTTATATAAATTTTTATTATATAATTTTTTATTTTTATTAATATTATTATAATTTTTTAATGAAAATTTAGCATCTATATCAATAATTACTCCTAAAAATTCTAATAATTGATGTTTAATTAATTGTCCTATATTAAATTTACTAGTTATTATCATATTTATTTTAAAATATTAAATTTTATATTTTAATTATTATACATAATTTAATTTTTAAATATAATTTTAAAATTAAATTCATTTTTTTATTTTGAAATAAGAATATGGTATTAAACCTGATATAAACATTGATAATATTATTATTGGATAGCTATAATGTAAATTTAATTCTGGCATATATTTAAAATTCATTCCATATGTAGCTGCTATTAATGTAGGTGGTAAAAAAATTACAGATATAATAGAAAATATTTTTAATATATTATTTTGTTCGATATTTAAAAATCCCATTGCTGTTTGCATTAAAAAGTTTATTTTTTGAAATAAAGATTCATTATATGGTAATAATGATTCTATATCTCTTATAATTTCTTTAATTAATTGTTTTTGTATTTTTTTTAAATGAGTTTTTCTTATTATAAATTTTAATGCTCTTTGTGTATCTATTAAACAAATTCTAATTTTGGATGTAATATCTTCTTTTTTAGATAATATTGATATAGATAAACTAAATTTTTGGTTATTTTTGTATTTTAATATAGTAGATGTTAAATTTTCTAATTCATTCGATATTTTTTCAATTTCATTTGCTAATTGTTCTATTTTTATTTCAAATAAATTTAGTAATACATTATATATATTTTTTTTTTTAAATTTTTTATTTTTTATTTTTTTTTCATATATTTTAAATGTTTTTAAATGTATTTCTTTTAATGAATATAGTTTATTATTATTAATAATAAATCCAACTGTATAAATATTCATATAATCATTTTTATCTTTTTCAAAGAAAAATGAATGTATATGTAATCCATTTTTATTTTTAAAGAATCTTGCTGAATATTCAATATTTAATAATTTTGATTTTTGAATAATTTTTTGTTTTAATATATTTTTAATAAATTTTATTTCTTTATTATTTGGGTTTGTTAAGTCTATTCAAAAACAATTATTAATTTTATATTTTTTATATTTTTTTTTAATATTTATTTTTTTAACAAAAAAATTATTATGTAATTTAAATATAGATAACATGTGATACCATAGTAGTTATAAGAAAAATTTTATATTTTAAATGTTAATAATATAATAAATTATATATTAATACTTAAATAAATTATTATTTATATAATTTTTAATTTTATAAATTATTATTTATATAATTTTAAATTATATAAAATATTTTAAAAATATAGTACAATATTTATTGTTTTGTTTTTATTTAATGAGGTTTTTATGAATAAATTTTTATTAGATGTAACAGATAGTTCATTTGATAATGAAGTTTTAAAACATAAAGGATTTGTATTAGTAGATTTTTGAGCAAGTTGATGTGGACCTTGTAGGTTATTTATAGATGTATTAAAAAGTTTACGTAATGATTTTTCTAAGAAAGTAAAATTTGTTAAAGTTGATATAGATAAAAATACTATATTAGTAACAAAATATAATATTAAAAGTGTACCTACAATTATATTATTTAATGATGGTAAATTATTAAATCAAAAAATTGGTTTATTAACTAAATACGACATAATAAATTTTTTAAATTTAAATGGATTTAATTAATATTTATATTTTAATTAGATTTTTCAATTATAATATTTTTTTTTAAATATTTTTTATTTATTATGAATTTTACGCAATTAAAAAGTATGTCGATATCTGAGTTAATAGTTTTAGGACAAAATATTGGATTAGAAAATTTAACTAGAATGCGTAAACAAGATATAATATTTTCTATATTAAAGAAACATTCAAAAAGTGGTGAAGATATTTTTGGAAGTGGAGTGTTAGAAATTTTACAAGATGGTTTTGGATTTTTAAGATCGTCAGGTAGTTCATATTTAGCAGGTCCAGATGATATATATGTTTCTCCTAGTCAAATACGTAGATTTAATTTAAGAACTGGTGATACTATTTCAGGTAAAATACGACCTCCTAAAGAAATAGAACGTTATTTTGCTTTATTAAAAATAAATAAAATAAATTATGATAAACCTAAAAATTTTAAAACAAAAATATTATTTGAAAATTTAACTCCATTACATGCTAATTATAGATTATATATGGAAATTGGTAATGGCACAAATGATGATATAACATCTAGAATATTAGATTTATCTGCTCCTATTGGAAGAGGACAAAGAGGATTAATAGTTGCTCCACCTAAAGCAGGAAAAACAATTTTATTACAGAATATAGTTAAAAGTATTAGTAATAATTATCCTAATTGTGTATTAATAGTTTTGTTGATAGATGAACGTCCAGAAGAAGTTACTGAAATGACTCGTTTAGTGCAAAAGGGTGAAGTTATTTCTTCTACTTTTGATGAACCACCTGTAAGACATATTCAAGTTTCTGAAATGGTTATAGAAAAAGCAAAAAGATTAGTAGAACATAAAAAAGATGTAATTATTTTATTAGATTCTATAACAAGATTAGCAAGAGCTTATAATATTGTTGTTCCAGCTTCTGGTAAAATTTTAACAGGAGGAATTGATGCTAATGCATTGCATAGACCTAAAAGATTTTTTGGTGCTGCTAGAAATATAGAAGAAGGAGGTAGTTTAACTATTATAGCTACTGCTTTAATTGATACTGGTTCTAAAATGGATGATATAATATATGAAGAATTTAAAGGAACTGGTAATATGGAATTACATTTATCTAGAAAAATAGCAGAAAAAAGAGTATTTCCTGCTATTGATTA
Source organism: Candidatus Stammera capleta (assembly GCA_036689515.1). Taxonomy (GTDB): domain Bacteria; phylum Pseudomonadota; class Gammaproteobacteria; order Enterobacterales; family Enterobacteriaceae; genus Stammera; species Stammera capleta_O. The sequence goes on along the minus strand of CP144846.1, from coordinate 231,348 downwards.
TAATAAATCTGGAACTCGTAAAGAAGAATTATTAACTTCATCAAATGAATTAAAAAAAATTTGAATTTTAAGAAGAATAATTCAACCTATGAATGAAATAGATGCTATGGAATTTTTAATTAAAAAGTTATCTATGACTAAAACTAATAATGAATTTTTTGAAATGATGAAAGGTACATAAAATATATTTATTATATATATTTAATAATTTACTTTAAATTAGTAGTTTTTATAATAAATATTAGATATAATAATTTATTATTTAACAAATTAATTGGTGGTTATAGCTCAGTTGGTAGAGCATTGGATTGTGGTTCCAAATGTCATGGGTTCGATGCCCATTAACCACCTTTTATTATATTAATACGGTGAGTAGCGCAGCTTGGTAGCGCAACTGGTTTGGGACCAGTAGGTCGGAGGTTCAAATCCTCCCTTGCCGATTATATTTTTTTTTTATTATTATGAAAAAAATTTTGGTTACATGTGCACTTCCATATGCTAATGGACCTATTCATTTAGGTCATATTTTAGAACATGTTCATGCAGATATATGAGTAAAATTTAATAGATTAATAGGTAATAAAGTATATTTTATTTGTTCTGATGATTCTCATGGTACTTCTATTTTATTAAAATCAATTAAATTAAAAATTAATCCTTATATTATGATTAATAAAATATTATTAGATCATAAAATAAAATTTTTAAATTTTAATATATTACATGATTTTTATTATACTACTCATAATAAATATAATTATTATTTTTTAAAAAAATTATTAGTTAAATTTAAAAATAGAAATATTTTATTTAAAGATAAAATTCTTCAGTTTTATGATACAAAATTTAATATGTTTTTATCTGATAGATATATAAAAGGAACATGTTATAAATGTAATAAAAAAAATCAATATGAAAATATTTGTAGTTATTGTAATAATATATTAAGTATAAATAAATTGATTAATCCTATTTCTGTTATTAGTAATTGTAAACCTATTTTAAAGTATACAGATCATTTGTTTATTAATATAAATAAATTTAAATATATAATAAAAGATTGAATTATAAATAGTTTTCTACAAAAAGAAATTATTAATCAAATTAATTATTGAATAAATTCAAAATTAATAAATTGAAATATATCTAGGGATAAACCATATTTTGGATTTAAAATACCTTCTAATTTTATTATTAATAAATATTTTTATGTATGAATTGATGCTTTATTAGGTTATATAAGTACATTTTTTTATTTTTGTAAAATAAAAAAATTATTATTTTTATTTAATGAATTTTGAAATACAGATAGTAATTATGAAATATATCATTTTATAGGTAAGGATATATTATATTTTCATTCAATATTATGACCTATAATTTTAGATTGTTTAAATTTTAGAAAACCTTCAGGATTAATTGTTCATGGTCATTTATTATTTAATAATAGTAAAATGTCAAAATCAAATAATTATTTTATTAGTTTAAATAAATGATTAGAATTTTATGATATTGATAGTATTAGATATTATTTTGCTAGTTATTTAGATGATGGTATAAATGATATTAATTTATCTATTAAAGATTTTGTTAATAAAATAAATTCTGATATAGTTAATAGATATGTAAATATAGCATCTAGAATATCATATTTTATAAATAATTTTTATAATGATTTTTTATCTAAAAAATTATTTAATATTAATTTTTATAATTATTTTATTTATAAATCTGTTTTAATTAAAAAATTTTTTTTAAATTTTAATTATTCTAAAGTAATTTTATTAGTTAATAATTTATTAGATAATGTAAATAAATATATTAATGATTATAAACCTTGAGTAAAAATTAAAGATAAAAAATATAGATTAGAATTACATATGTTTTGTACTACTATTTTAAATATATTTAAAATTATATCTATTTATTTATGTCCAATTATACCTTCTATAACAAATAAAATAGAAAAATTTTTACAAACTAAATTAGTTTGATCTAATTTAAAAGTACCTTTACTTAATCATAAAATATTAAAATATAAAAATATTTATTCTAAAATAAATTTATATAATTTAAATATTTAAATTATTTATTAATTAATATATAATTTATTAATATTAAAAATTAATTAAATGTTATTATGGTTTATTTGACAATACAAAAAGCTGTAAATATTATTGGTAATCGTTTTGATTTAGTTTTAATTGCTTCTTATCGTGCTAGACAAATACAATTATATTCTAAAGAATTATTATATAAAAATAAAGATAAACCTATTTTAATAGCTTTAAAAGAAATAGAAAATAATATGTTTGATAAAAAAATTTTGAATAAATTTGATTTAAAATTTTAAGTATATTAAATATTATGAAAATATATTTAGTAGGTGGAGCTATAAGAGATAAATTATTAGGTTATAAAAATATAAGAGATAAAGATTGAGTTGTAGTAGGATCTTCTTATAATGAAATGATTAGTTTAGGATTTAAACCGGTAGGTAATTCATTTCCTGTTTTTATTCATCCTAAAACTAAAGAAGAATATGCTTTAGCTAGAAAAGAAACTAAAAATGGAGTTGGTTATAAAGGTTTTGATGTTAATTGTTCTTCTTGTATATCATTAAAAGATGATTTATTTAGAAGAGATATTACTATAAATGCTATTGCTATGGATAATAATAAAAAATATTATGATCCTTTTGGAGGTTTAGATGATATTAAAAATAGAATTATTAGACATGTTTCTATTTATTTTTTAGATGATCCTATTAGATTACTTAGAGTTGCTCGTTTTTATACCCGTTTTTTTAAATTTAAATTTGTAATTAGTGATAAAACATTTGTTTTAATGAAAAATATTTCTTATTCTGGAGAATTATTTAATATAACACCGGAAAGAATTTGAATGGAAACTGAAAAAGTTTTTGGTGATAAAAATATATTTATATATTTTTATATATTATATAAATGTCATGCATTAAAATTTATTTTTCCTGAATTATATTATTTTTTTAAAAACAATAAATTTTTTTATTATTTTGTTTTTATTTTTAATAAACTATACGTAAATAATTTTGATATTAATTTAAATTTTGTATGTTTATGTTTTTTTTTTAATTGTACTATTTTTTCTAAAGAATATTTTTTAAATAAAAAATTTATTATTAATGTTGTTAAATTATTTTGTAAAAGGTTACATATATCAAATAAATTATTTTTTTTTTTTAAAAAAATATATTATTTTTTATATAAAGTATATTTTTATAAAAAAGAAAATATATATTTATTTATAATTAATTTATTAGATAAATTAGATATATGAAGAAATGATAAAATGATTTTTAATTTGTTAAATTTAACAAATATTTTGAAACATTTACCATTAAAAAATAAATATTTATTTATAATTTTAAATGAAAATATTATAAATATATATATATATTTAAATAAAATTAATGTACAAAATATTATTAAATTAGGTTATAAAGGTAAAGATATTAAAAAAAAAATTTTTTTAATAAGATTAAAAAAAATTAAATTTTTATTTAAAAAATTTAATATAATAAAAAAATTTAAAATATTTCATTAATATTTCATGTAGGTTTTATTTTTATTTTTAAATTAAAATTTTTTAATTTATGTTTTATAAAACCTGTATATGCTATCATAGCAGCATTATCTGTACAATATTCTTTTTTAGCAAAAAATATATTTTTATTTAATGATTTACATTTATTAATCATTTTTTTTCTTAATTTTTTATTTAAACTAACACCACCTACAATTGATATATTTTTAATATTAAATTTATTTGATGCTAATATAGTTTTTTTAATTAAAATATTTATTATACTTTTTTCTAAGGAGTAAGCTATATTTGCTTTAGTTTGAAAATTTAATTTTTTATTTTTTATAAAATATAAAATATGTGTTTTAAGACCTGAAAAACTAAAATTTAAATTTTTTTTATTAATTAATGGTTTTGGAAAATTTAAGTTTTTATTTGCATAAATTGCTAATTTAGATATATTTTTCCCTCCTGGTAAATTTAGTTTTAAAATTTTAGCAATTTTATCAAATGTTTCTCCAGCTGAATTGTCTAATGTTTTTCCTATTATTTTATATTTTTCATAATTTTTAACTATATATAATAATGTATTAATACCAGAAGTTATTAAACAAACAAAAGGAAATTTAGGTTTTTTTTTTAATAACATAATAGATAAAATATGCGCTTCTAAATGATTAATAGGAATTGAAGGTTTTTTAAATAAAAATGATATACATTTAGCTAATGTAGTTCCTATTAATAATGAATTAGGTAATCCTGGTCCAGCTGTATATGCTATTAAATCTATTTTTTTAATATTAAAATTAATTGATTTAAATACTTTATTTAATAAAGGTATTATTTTTTTAACATGATTTTTAGAAGCAATTTCTGGTATTATTCCTCCGAATTTATTATGTATGTTGATTTGACTGAATAATTTATTAATAATTATACCTTTTTTTGAATTATAAATACTTATTGCTGTTTCATCACATGATGTTTCTATACCTAATACAAACATATTTTTGATTTTTATCATTATTATAATATAATAGTATTATATAATATTTTAAAAAATATTTTAAATTATATAGGATATATTATGCCATTTATAATAATTAAAGAAAATGAACCATTTGATGTTGCTTTAAGAAGATTTAAAAGATTATGTGAAAAATCTGGTATTTTAACAGAAATGCGTAGAAGAGAATTTTATGAAAAACCTACTACTGAAAGAAAAAAAGCTAAAGCTTCTGCTATTAAAAGACGTATAAAACAAAATTATCGTATCAATTTTAATTTTATTAAATCAAAACAATATAAATAATATTTATTTTATTTTTTTATTAATATATGAGTTATATTTCTAAATTATTAATTAATAAATTATTGTTACAAAATGATATTATAGATATTATATCATCAAAAATAAATTTAAAGAAAATTGGTAATTATTACAAATCATTTTGTCCTTTTCATAAAGAAAAAAATCCTTCTTTTTTTGTTAATAGAAATAAACAATTTTTTTATTGTTTTGGATGTAAATGTTATGGAAATATAATAGATTTTTTAATAAAATTTAATAATTTAAATTTTATAGAAGCAGTTAAGGAATTATGTAATATTAGTAATATACCAATAAAATTTGAAAATAATATTAAAATATTATCAAAAAAACATTTTAATGAAAAATTATTTTTTGATTTAATGTATTCTTTAAATTTAATTTATGTTAAATCTTTATTTATAAATTTAAATGTTGGAAAAATTAAAAATTTTTTTTTATATCGTAATTTTAATTTACAAATAATTAAATTTTTTTCTATTGGATATTCTTATGATTGTTTAATTAAAGAATTTTTAACTACATTAAATAATAAAAAAAAAAATATGTTATTTAAGTTAGGTTTTTTTTTAAAAGATAAAAAAGGTTATTTATATGATAGATTATATAATAGAATTACTTTTCCTATATATAATTTATTTGGTAATATAGTAGCTTTTGGAAGTAGATGTTTATATAAATTTAATATATATAAATATATAAATACTCCTACAAATTATTTTTTTAGTAAAAAAAAATGTTTATATAATTTATTTAATGTAGTTAAAAATAATTTGATTGTAAAAAAGATATTAATAGTTGAAGGTTATATAGATGTAATTATGTTATATAAATTTAATATAACTTATTCAGTAGCATTATTAGGTTCAAATATCTGTGATTATCAAATAAAATTATTATTTTTTTATACCAATAAAATAATTTTTTGTTTTGATGGTGATAAAGCAGGTATTTTATCTATAAAAAGAGTTATTAATTTAGTTGTTGGATATATTAGCAAAAATAAAATGTCTTTTTTTGTTTTTTTGCCACGTGGTGAAGATCCTGATTCTTTAATTCAAAAGGAAGGAAAATTAAAATTTAAAAAAAGAATTAATAATGCATTATCTATTTTTGATGTTTTATTTAAATTTGCAATGTTAGGTGAAAATTTATTTACTAATGAAGGAAAAATTAATTTTTTAAATTATTTAATTCCTATTATTAATAAAATTAAATCTCCTATAATTAAATTGTTTTTAAAAAAAAAAATTAATAATAAAATAGGTTTTTATAATTTTAATAATTTAAATATTTATTTGTTAAAAAATAATAAAATTAAAACTAATAAAGTTAAATTTACTATTTTAAAATGTTTAATAAGTTTAATTTTAAAATATCCTATTTTGGCTAAAAATGTAGATTTGTATGATAAATTATTTATTAATATTAATATAGATATTCCAGATTTATTTTTATTTTTTGATATAGTAAATTTTTGTATAAATAATAATTCTATCGATGTTTTTAGTATAATAAATAAATTTAATGAAATTAAAATTAAGAATTATTTAAAATATTTATTTTTATGAAATTATTTTCCTAATAATATAAATTATAATTTAATATTTAATGATGCTTTGATGAAATTAAAAATTTATATTATAGAATATAAATTAAAAAATATGAAAATAATAGATAGTTTATATGGTTTAAATTTAAATCAGAAAAAAAAAATGTGAGAATTAATAAAATTAAAAAATTTAAGTAAAAATTAAATTTTATATTTTAAAATATTATTTATAAAAAATAAATTATAGTTAATAATATGGACAAAAAAATTAAATTAAAATTAAATTTATTAATTAATAAAGCTAAAAAACATGGTTATATTAATTATTCTAAAATTAAAAAAGAATTTTATTTTTTAAAGAAAAATAATTTATTTAAATATAATAAAATTATAAAGGTAATTAATAATTTAAATATACCTATTATTAAAAATAAAGATAATTTATCTAAAAATAATTTAGAAAATAATAAAAATACAGATTCTATACGTATGTATATGAAAGAAATGGGTAATATAAATTTATTAACTAGAGAAGGAGAAATTAATATAGCAAAATGTATTGAAGATAGTATTAATAGTATTCAATTAAATATTGGTAAATATTTTATTTCTATAAAATATTTTTTAGATCAATATGATCTTGTAAAATTAGGAAAATTACGTTTATGTGATTTAATAATTGGATATATAGATTATAATATAGATTATTATTTTTTAATAAATAATAATGTTAATATAATTAATAAAATTAGTTATTTAGATGGTTTTTTTGAATCAAATATTAATTATTTTGTAGATAATATACTTATAAAAAATAAGGTAAAATATTTAGAAAATCAATATTTAGTTTTAAAAAATTTTATAAAAAAATATAGTATAAATCATCCTTATACTAAATGTGAATTAACTAAATTAGTTAATATTTTTATGAAATTTAAATTAAATCCTAAATATTTTAATATATTAGTTTTAAATATTAAAAATATTATAAGAAAGATTGATTTTATAGAAAAAAAAATTAAGTATTTATGTGTTTATAAATGTAATATGCCTAAAAATATTTTTATTTATTTATTTTTTAACAAAAAAAATTGATTTAAATTAGCTATAAATATGAATAAATTTTGATGTTTAAATTTAATTAAAAAAAAAGATAAAATAATAAAATTAATTAATAAATTATATTTAATAGAAAATAATATTTGTGTAAATATTAAATATTTTAAAAAAATTTATAATTCTATATTAGAATATGAAAATAAAATAAATAAATCTAAGCAAAAAATGGTTAAAGCTAATTTAAGATTAGTTATATCTATAGCAAAAAAATATACTAATAGAGGATTACAATTTTTAGATTTAATACAAGAAGGTAATATAGGTTTGATGAAAGCAGTTGATAAATTTGAATATAAACGTGGTTATAAATTTTCTACATATGCTACATGATGAATACGTCAAGCCATTACAAGATCAATAGCAGATCAAGCTAGAACTATAAGAATTCCAGTACATATGATAGAGACTATAAATAAATTAAATAGAATTTCTCGACAAATATTACAAGAAATAGGTAGAGAACCTACTCCTGAAGAATTATCTAAACGTTTGTTAATATCTGAAGATAAGATAAGAAAAATATTAAAAATAGCAAAAGAACCTATTTCTATGGAAACACCTATTGGTGAAGATGATGATTTACATATAGGTGATTTTATAGAAGATACTTCTTTAGAATTACCTTTAGATTCTGCTACTACAGATAGTTTAAAATCAGTTACTAATAGTATATTATCAAGTTTAACTCCTAGAGAAGCTACTGTTTTGAGAATGCGTTTTGGTATTGATATGAATAGTGATCATACATTAGAAGAAGTAGGAAAAAAATTTGATGTAACTAGAGAAAGAATAAGACAAATAGAAGCTAAAGCATTACGTAAATTACGTCATCCAAGTAGATCTCAAATACTACGTAGTTTCTTAGATGATTAATAATTTATTTATTTTATTTATAAGTAAATTTTTAATTATTAATTTTAATTTAATTTAATAAATATTATGTTATATTTAATAGAAGATAGTGATATTAAAAAAAAAATGGATGAATGTGTTTCATCTTTTAAAAAGAAAATTTCTAATTATAATGTTAATAAAATTAATATAAATATATTTTCGGATTTAATTATAAATTATTTTGGAGAAAATATTAATTTAGGTAAATTGTCTAATATAGTTATAATAAATAATAATTTAATAAAAATATCTTTATTTGATAAAAATATTAAAAATAATGTAAGAAAAGTTATAGAAACTTCTAATTTAAATGTATCAACTAATATAGATAATAATAATATTTTAATTAATTTACCTCCTATTACAGAAAATTATAGAAAAAATATATTTAATAAATTAAAATATGATTTTGAAAAATATAAGGTAAATATTAGAAATATACGTAAATTTTTTAATATTAAAAATAAAAATTTATGATTAAATAAATATATTAATGAAGATCAATTTAAATTATTTAATAAAAAGATACAGATTTTTACTAATAATTATATTAATTTAATAAATATTATATTTAATAATAAGAAAAAAATTATATTAAATAATTAATTTTTAAAAAATTATTTTATAATAATATTTATAATTTTAATATATTTTAAATTTTTAAATTATAATATTTTATTGAAAATTTTACAATTTAATTGTATGAATAAGTTTATATTTTTATTATTTATGTTTTTTTTTTATAATTTTAGTTGTTTATCTTGTAAATTAAATAATTTAAATTTTAATTCTAATATTATTAAAAATAATTTTTTTTTATATAAAAATAAATTTAAAAATTTAAATTATTATAATTTATTAAAGGTATATGAATTAATTAATTTATTATTTAAAAATTATTATTTAAGATATTTAAATATTATTAAATTTAATAATATAAATAACATATTTTTAATAAAAAATAAAAAAAAAATTATTAAAAAAATTTATTTATCAAATAATTATTATTTATATTTTATAAAAAATGATATATTAAGTATTTTAAAGAAATTTAATTTAAAAAATGGTGTATATTTAAATAATATATCTATTTTAAATTTTAAAAATTATATAAAAAATTTTTATTTTAGTAAAGGTATTATTAATATTAATTTTTTAATTAAAAAACAAATTATCAATAATAATTTAATTTTGAAATTTTATATAGATAAAAAATATAATAAATATGTTAATAAAATTTATATTTTTGGTAATAAATTTTTTAGTAATAAAAATATTTTTTCTTTTTTATTAACTAAAAAATTAAATATATATTTTAAATATTTATTTGATTATTTATTTATACCTCGTATTTTTAATAAAGATATAAATTTAATTAAAAACAAATATTTTAATAATGGTTATATTAATTTTAGTTTTAAAAATATTTTTATTAAATTTAATAATAAAGGATTATTGAATATTTATTTATATTTAAATGAAAATAATAGATATAAAATATTTAATATTTTTACATTTAGTGATTTATTAAAAAATAAAATAATTATAGATAAAATTAAAATACATTTTTTTAATAAAAATGAATATTTAAATTTAAAGAAAATTAAATTTTTTATTATTAAAATTAATAAATATTTTAAAAAATTAGGATATTTAAATATAGATACTAATATAAAATATAAAAATTTTTTAAAAAATAAATTAATTTTATATTTTAATATAAAATTTAATAATATTTTTTATATAAATGATATTTTATTAATTGGTAATAAAAATTATAAAAATAATTTATTATATAAATTAATTCCTAATATGAAAAATTTAAAATATAATGAATATTTGATTAATAAAGGATTAAAAAATTTACTTGATACACATTTTTTTAAAGATATTAATATTTTTTATAAAAAAAATAAATTTTTTTATAATAAAATTGATATTATTTATAAATTAATAGAAAAAAAAATATATAAATTAAATTTTGGTTTTAGTTTTAATAAAAAAACAAAATTTAATTATAATTTAATGTTTTATAAAAGAAATGTTTTTAATTTATATAATAAATTATTAATTAATATACATAAAAATATTGATTATAAATTAATAAATTTATCTTTAATTAAGTTATTAAATAAATTCAATAAAATTAAAATTATAAATAAATTTTATTTTGTTAAATATTTAAATAATAATTTAAATTATTTAAATTTTAAATATGGTCAAAAAAATAATTTAATTTTTTATTTAAATAAAATTTTAAAATATAAAATTAGTTTTAATTTTATTAATAATAAATTTTCTTATATAAGACCTCAATTTTTTATATTAAAATATTTTAATTCTATAAAAAAAAATATAAATATAAATAATTTATATTATAAATGATTTATTTTTAATGATTTTATTTTAGAAAATAAATTGTCATTAAATAATTTAGATAATAATTTTTTTCATAAGAATGGATATTATATAAGTTTAAATACTAAAATAGGGATTTCAATTTGAAATAATTTATATTATAAAATTTTTTTTATGTTTCATAAATATTTATCATTATTTAAAAATAATAATATTATTTTATCATTTCATTTTTATTTAGGTTATTTAAATGGATTAAATAAAACTAATGTACCATTTTATGAAAATTTTAATGTTTATAAAAATGTTTTAAGAAGTTTTGATTTAAATAATATTTTACCTAAAATAATTTATATTAATTCAAATAATTTTAAATGTAGTAAAAATAAGTATTTTTGTTTATTTGATAATACTTTAGGAAGTAATTCTTTAATATTTTTTAATACAGAATTAAATTTTTCAAATTTATTTATAAAAAATAAATTTATTAATCAATATATTAATTCTTATATATTTTTAGATACAGGTATTATTTGGGATAATAGATGAATAAATAATGTAAATTTTAAAAAATATAATATTGACAATTATAATCAAATATTTAGAATTTCTTATGGTATATCTTTAAAACTTAAAATTCCTATAGGTAAATTGAATATTTCTTATGGTTTTCCATTAAAAAAATATAAAAACGATTTAATAAATAATTTTCAATTTTATTTAGAATAAAAAAAAAATTTTTAAATAAATATTTTAAATAATTTCTTTTTTTTAATAAACATAAATTATTATAATGTTATAATTAATTTATAAATATTTAATTATTTAATAAATAATGGATCCTAAATTTATACATTTAAATGTTCATAGTGATTATTCTTTTAAAGATGGTTTATGTAAAATAAATAAATTAATTAAAAATTTATTAAAAATAAAAATGCCATCAATAGCATTAACAGATTTTACAAATTTATCTGCATCAATAAAATTTTTTAATAAATGTTATATTGAAGGTATAAAACCTGTTATAGGTATTGATATTTATATACATTATGATAATTATATTAGTTGAGGTAATGAATCTCATTTAATTACTATATTAGTAATGAATTTACAAGGATTTAAAAATTTAGTTAAATTAATTTCTTTAGCTTATTTAAATAATAAATCTTCTTTAGATACAATATCATTGTATTTTAAACATATTTTAGATTTTAATGAAGGATTAATTTTTTTATTTTCTTTTGATAAATTTAGTTGTTTAGGTAAATTATATATATTTAAAGATTTTATTTTAATAAAAGATAAACTTTTATTTTGAAAAAAAATATTAAATAATAGAATTTATTTAAATATATATAGAGTATTAAATATTGATGAAAATATTTATATTAATAATATTATGAATTTGTCATATGAAACTAAAATTCCTGTAGTAGCTACAAATAGAGTTTTATTTTTTAAAAAAAAAGATTATTTTCTTAATAAAATACGTTCATCTATATATTATAATTGTAATTTAAATAATATTTATAAATATATAAATTATACTGAACAACAATATTTAAAGAATGAATATGAAATGTGTTGTTTGTTTTCTGATATCCCAGAAGCATTGTATAATAGTGTACAAATTACACAAAGATGTAATTTTATTTTAAATAAAATGGATATTGTATTACCAAATTTTAAAATTAAAAATAATGAAAAACCTGAAAAATATATAGTAAAATTATCATATAAAAATTTATATAAAAGAATAATTTTTAATAAAAATAATTTATTTAAAAAAGAAAAATATTTATTACGTTTAGAAAATGAATTAAATATTATAAATAAAATGTTTTTGGCTAATTATTTTTTAATTGTAATGGAATTTGTACAATGAGCTAAAAAACATAATATTCCTGTAGGTCCAGGAAGAGGATCTGGTGCAGGATCTTTAGTAGCATATGTTTTATATATTACTGATATAGATCCTTTAAAATTTGATTTAATTTTTGAAAGATTTATAAATTTAGAAAGAATTTCTATACCTGATTTTGATATAGATTTTTGTATGTTACAAAGAGATAAAGTTTTGTCTCATATAGAAAATTTATATGGTAAACAATCAGTTGCTCAAATTGTTACATTTAATAAATTAACAGCAAAATCTGTTATAAGAGATGTAGGAAGAGTATTAGGATATTCTTATAATTTTATTGATTATATAGCAAAATTAATTCCTTTTAATATAGGAATAACATTAAAAAAAGCTTTAATTATGGAACATAAATTACTTCATTTATATAAAAATAATATTGAAGTAAAAAAATTAATATATATAGCTTCTAAATTAGAAGGATTTATTAAAGGTTTAGGTAAACATGCTGGTGGAATAGTTATTTCACCTAGTTTAGTAGATGATTATTGTCCTATTTTTTTTGATTTTAATGATAATAAAATTATTACTCAATTAGATAAAAAAGATATAGAATATGTAGGTTTAATTAAATTTGATTTATTAGGTTTAAGAACATTAACTATTATAGATAAAACATTAAAATTAATTTTTAAGAATAAAAAAAAAATAATAAATATTAATAATTTATCTTTAAAAGATAAAAATAGTTTTAGATGTTTGAAACAAGCAGATACTGTAGCTATATTTCAATTAGAATCTAAAGGTATGAGGTTATTAATACAAAAATTAAAACCAGATAAATTTGAGGATATAATAGCTTTATTAGCTTTATTTAGGCCTGGTCCGTTAAAATCAGGTATGGTTGATAATTATATTAAACGTAAACATGGTTATGAAAAGATATATTATCCTCATAAAAATATTCAACATAAATTATTAAAGCCTATATTAAAATGTACTTATGGTATTATTTTATATCAAGAACAAATAATGGAAATTGCTAAAGTATTAGCAAATTATGATTTAGGATTAGCTGATATATTAAGGAGATCTATAAGTTCAAAAAACAAAAACGATATTAAATATCATAGAAAAATTTTTAAAAAAGGTTCAAAAAAGTTAGGTATAAATGTTGATTTATCATCAAAAATATTTTCTTTAATAGAAAAATCTTCTGGTTATGGTTTTAATAAATCTCATTCTGTTTCATATGCATATATAGCATATCAAACTTTATGATTGAAATCTAATTATTTTATTGAATTTATAGTTTCTGTAATGAATTCGTATATTAATGATTTTAATAAAATTAAAATAATGATTTATGAAGCTAAGAAACATAATATAAAAATTATATTTCCAAATATTAATATTAGTGATTATTATTTTAAAATAGATAATCAAGGTAATATTATTTATGGTTTGGGTGCTATTAAAGGGATAGGTAAAAGTTCGATAAAATATATTTTAAAAATAAGGTCAAAAAATAAAATTTTTAAAAATTTTATAGAATTTTGTATTTTAACTTTTTCTTCTAAAATTAATAAATTAGTTTTAGAAAGTTTAATATTTTCTGGATCTTTTGATTTATTTAAAATTAATAGATATGTTTTATATAAAAATATAAAATATGTATTAAATATTGCTTCTATTAAAAATAGAAATAGTTTATTTAAACAAAGAAGTTTTTTAAAAGATGATTTTATTAAAGAAATTAATTTATATAAAAATATAAATTATAATAATAAAACATCTTTTTTATTTAAAAAAGAATTTGAAGTATTAGGTTTATATGTAACAAATCATCCTATTAATAAATATATTAAATTAGTAAAAAAAAAATTTAATATTATTGATATTAAAAATATTTATTTTTTAAAAGGTATAAATAAAATTTATATTTTTGGTTTGATAATTATGAAAAAAATTTTTTTTACAAAAAATAAAGATAAAATATATATATTTTACATTAATGATTATACGGGTATATTTGAAATTATAATTTCTGAATATTTATATTTAAAAAATAAAAAATTATTTAAGATTAATAATATAATTATTATATTTGGAATATTTAAAAATAATATTTATGGTTATAAAAATTGTTTTATATTTAAAAATATTATTTTTTTTAAAAAATATAATTAAATTTTATTTTAATAAAATGTATATATGTGTTATATTTAAAAATTATTAAATTAATAATATATTAAAATTATATTAATTATGTCTAAAAAATGTTTAATAACAGGTAAAAAGGTTAAATTTGGTAATATAAGATCTTATTCAATGAATGCTAATAGAAGAAAATTTTTTCCTAATTTACATAATCATCGTTTTTGAATAGAAAGTAAAAAAAAATTTATAAAGTTAAGAGTAACTTCTAAAGCTATTAGAATAATAGATAAAAAAGGAATTGAATATTTTATTAATAAAAAATAATTTAATATGGCAAAAAGTAAAAGAATAATTATTAAGTTAATATCTTCAAAAAGTAGTTATTTTTATACAACTACTAAAAATAAAATTAATACAGTTAAAAAGATTAATATTAAAAAATATGATCCTTTAATTAAAAAACATATAATTTTTAATGAAAAAAAAATATAAAACAATTTTTCTTCTTATTTATTCTTAAAGAAGAAAAATTGTTTTTATTTAAGATAAATCTTTTAAATTATATTTAAAATATTTTTTTAATCCTTTTTTTGTAGGATTAATTGCTTTTTTATTTATATTCCATTGAGCTGGACATAATTGTTTATTTTCAGAGTAAAAATTTAATGCATCTATTAATCTTAATATTTCATCTATATTTCGTCCAAAAGGTAGATCGTTTATAGATATATGTCTAATTATTCTATTTTTATCAATTAAAAATGTAGCTCTTAATGAAAAACTATTATTATATTCTACTTTATATAAATTTTGTATTTTTCTTGTAATATCTGATATTATATTAAATTTAATATTTCCTATTCCTCCATTTTCAATTGAAGTGTGTTTTCAAGCTAAATGTGTATATACTGAATCTATTGATGATCCAATTAAAATTGTATTTTTTTTTTTAAACTCTTTATATTTATAATTAAATGCTAATATTTCAGATGGACATATAAATGTAAAATCCATAGGTCAAAAAAATAATATACAATTTTTATTTTTTATTTTTTTTTTAAAATTAAAATTTTCAATTATTTTATTATTTTTAGATACTGCTTGTGTAATAAAATTAGGTGCTTTTTTAGTAATTAATGACATTAATAAAACCTATTGTTATTAAATAATATAATATATTAACATTTAAAATATTTATAATACAATATTTTTATATATTTAAAATTTATATTATTATATTAATTAATTTTAAAAATATTTATTAATAGATATTTAGTTATGAAATATAAATTATATCCGTGATTAAAAAATATATATAAAAAAATAATTAGTTCAAATATTGTTTATAAATATCATTTTGGATTAATAATTAATTCAAGTTGTGAATTAGGAGTAGATATATTAGTTTTTAATATAATTAAATGAATGTTTTGTATATATAAAAATAATTATTATAGTTGTAACAAATGTTTAAATTGTCGTTTATTAAATAAAAAAAATCATCCTAATTTTTTTTTATTTAATAAATTAAATGAAATAAATATTAATAAGGTAAGAGAAATTTATTCTATTTTTAATAATAATTTATATATATCTAATTATAAAATAATTTATTTTAATAATTTTAGTTTTGATAATAAATTTGTTAATAATTTTTTATTAAAAGTATTAGAAGAACCTGGTTATAAATTAATTATTATTTTTTCGTGTTTTAATAATGTTATTATCCCTCCTACTATACTAAGTAGATGTTATAAATATGAAATATGTGTTCCTAAAGAAAAATGTACTTTAGATTGAATTATTAAAAAATTAAATAAAAAAAATATTTGAAATAATAAAGAATTATTAACTTCTATAAGATTAAGTAATTATTCTCCATTATATTCAATAATATTTTTAAATAAATTATGGAAAATTAGATGTAATTTTTTATTAAATATTAAATATTTTTTTGAAAATAATATTAATAAAATATTTTTATTAATTAATAATAGTTCATTAAAATATAATATATATTGATTATTTTATATATTTGTTGATATTCTTAAAATTAAATTAAAATATAATAAATATTTTTATAATTTTGATTCTATAGAATTACTTAATATATTAAGTAAAAAGATAAAATCTAATAAAATTATATTAATAATAAATAAATTAATAAAATTTTTAAATAATATTAATAATAATTTAAATTTAAATAAAAAAATTTTATTGTATAAGTTAATATATGATATATATTATATTATTAATTTAATTTAAAATTATTTAATAAAATGTATTTAATAGATTCTCATTGTCATTTAGATATATTATTGGATAAAAAAATATATAATATAGAAAAAATAATTTTTTTATGTAAAAAATATAAAATAAAATATTTGTTATCTATTTCTGTTAATATTAATAATTTTATAAATATTTTTAATAGATTTTCTAATTTTAATAATATTTTTTTTTCTTGTGGTGTTCATCCTAATTATATTAATACAATTAATAAAAAAAAATTTTGATATATTGAAAAATTTATTAATTATAAAAAAGTTATTGCTATTGGTGAAACTGGTTTGGATTATTTAAATGTTGATTATGAATTAAAAAAATCACAATATTATTATTTTTATTATCATTTATATTATGCTAATAAATATAATAAACCTATTATTATACATAGTAGATTTGCATTTAATGATACATTAAATATTTTAAAAAAATTTTCAATATTAAATTTTGGAGTAATTATACATAGTTTTAGTTATGGAAATAAACAAAAATTATATAAATTTTTAAATTTAGGAGTATATATTTCTTTATCTGGTTTAATAACTTTTAAAAATTTTATTAATTTACGTGATATTATAAAATATATTCCATTAGATAGATTATTGGTTGAAACAGATTCTCCTTTTTTAACCCCTGAACCTTATAGAAATAAAATTAATACACCATATAATATTATTTTAATATTAAATTTAATAAGTAAATTAAAAAAAATAAATTATAATAATTTGGTTAATAATTTATATAATAATTTTTTATATTTATTTAAAAAAAATATTTTTTAAATATTTTTTTTTAATATAAAATATATTGTTTTTTTTATTTATTGTTTTTATTCATTTTAAATTAATATGTATTTTTTTTTTAATTTTTTTTTTTTGATATCCAACTTCACATATTAATATTCCTTTTTTATTTAAATATTTATATGAATTATTTATTATTTGTTTAATAATAAATAATCCATTATCTTTAGTTATTAAAGATATTAAAGGTTCATATGAATATTCTTTAGGTAAAAATTTTATATGTTTTTTATTTATATAAGGTGGATTTGTTATTATTAAATCATATTTTTTTTTTTTTAAATTATTAAATAAATTAGATTGTTTAATAATAATTTGTTTAGTTTTATTATGTAATTTAACATTTTTTTTAGCTATTAATAAAGCTTTATGTGAAATATCAACAGCATAAATTTTAGATTTAGGAAAAATGTATGAACAACTTATAGCAATACATGCACTTCCTGTACATAAATCTAATATTTTTTTAGGATTAAATTTTTTATTTATACATTTAAATTTATTATTTATAATTTCTGATATAGGTGATCTTGGTATCATAACATTTTTATTAATATAAAATTTTTTATTACAAAATCATGTATTATTAGTTAAATATGCTATTGGAATTTTATATTTTATTCTTTTAATAGCTAATTTTTTTATTTTATAAAATTGATATTTATTAATTGATATTTTATTAAGTTTTTCATTTAAGTTTAATTTAAGTATTGAATAAATTAAATGTATAGTTTCTGAATATGCATTATAAGTATTATGTCCAAAATATAATTTGTTATTTTTAAATAATTTTATACAATAATTAAAAATTTTAAATAATAATTTATTTTTCATATGAATGATATTATACTATTAATATAGTGATTTTTTTATAAAAATATATATAAACGGAAGTGGCGAAATTGGTATACGCACTAGAATTAGAATCTAGTACTAAATTTATAGTGTACGAGTTCAAATCTCGTCTTCCGTATAATAAAATATTTATAATATTGGGATATAGCCAAGTGGTAAGGCAACGGGTTTTGATCCCGTGATCCCAGGTTCGAATCCTGGTATCCCTGTTTAATTAATAATTATTTAAATTAGGCTACGTAGCTCAGTAGGTAAGAGCACAGCATTCATAACGCTGAGGTCATAGGTTCAAATCCTATCGTAGCTAGTTTTATATTTTTGTTTTTTGGTATATAAAATTAGTATGAATAAAACATTTTATATTAAAACATGAGGTTGTCAAATTAATGAATATGATTCTAGTAAAATAATTAATTTATTAGAAACATTAGGTGATTATAAACAAATAATAGATTATAAAATAGCTGATTTAATTGTTTTAAATGGTTGTTCTATAAGACAAAAATCAGAAAATAAATTATTAAATTTTATTAATAAAATAGAAAAAAATAGAGTTAAAAAATCGATATTATGTGTTTGTGGTTGTGTAGCTTCACAGAAAGGTAATGAATTATTTTTATATAATGATATAGTTAATATAATTTGTGGTCCTCAATCTATATATAAATTATATTATTTAATATTGGAATATTTACGATTTAAAAAAAAAATTATTGATATTAAATCTTTTAATTTAGAAAAAAATTTTTTTTTAAATAAAAACAATAATAATGAAAATATTAGATTAAGTACATATGTTCCAATTATGGAAGGATGTAATAAATTTTGTTCATATTGCATAGTACCTTTTGTGCGTGGTAGAGAAATTAGTAGATTACCTGATAATATTATTAAAGAAATTAATTATTTATCTAAATATAATATTAATGAAATTAATTTATTAGGTCAAAATGTAATTTCATATAAAAGTTTTTGATTAAATGGTAAATTATGTAATTTTTCTTCTTTATTAAAAAAAATATCATATATAAATAATATTAAAAGAATAAGATTTACTACTAGTCATCCAATAGATTTTAATGATGATATTATATATACTTATAAAGTAATTCCTAAAATTGTTAATTATTTACATTTACCTGTACAAAGTGGTTCAAATAAAATATTAAAGTTAATGAATAGAAAATATTGCATAGAATATTATAAAGAATTAATTAATAAAATTTTGGATGTTAGACCTAAAATGATTTTTAGTACTGATTTTATAATTGGTTTTCCTGGTGAAACAGAAAAAGATTTTTTATTAACTTTAGATTTAATAAAAGAATTAAAGTTTGATCATAGTTATATATTTATATATTCTCCTAGACCTGGTACTAAATCTTTTTTAATGAAAGATAATATTAGTTTATTAGAAAAAAAAAGAAGATTTTATGAAGTAAAAAAATTAATAAATAAAAATATTATTTATTGAAATAAAACATTTTTAAATAAAAAATTAATAATTTTAGTAGAAGGTGTATCTAAGAAAAATAGTAGTTATTTATTTGGAAGAACAGAAAATAATAGAAAGGTATATTTTTTATATAATTCTCATTCTATTTTAGGAAAATTAGTGAAAGTTAGAATAACTAAAATGGAAATAAATTATTTATATGGTAATTTAATAAAATAAATAATTTTTTTATATTATATTTATTTAATATAATTAAGTTAATATTAAAATATTTTTTTATTAATGTATTAAAATATTATGAAAAAAAATAATAGTTTATGTTTAAATAGTAAATTAATTAACATTATTAATTTATGTGATGATTTTTTTTTTTTATCCTAATGAATATTTTTTATTTAAATGATTTTATATTTTAAATAAATTTTTAAAAATTAAAAATAAAGTAAATATTATATTAATGAATGAAATTAGTATATTAAATATTAATTTAAAATTTAAAAATATTAATAAATCTACTAATATTTTATCTTTTAATAATAATTTAGTTTTTAAAAACAATTATTCATATATTTTAGGTGAAATTATAATGTCTCCTAAAGTAATTTGAAATGAATCGTTAATTAATAATATAGATTATTTATATTATTTTTCACATCTTTTAATACATGGATTTTTACATATTTTAGGATATAATCATATAAATTATATTAATTATAAAAAAATGAAATTTTTAGAATATTTTTTATTAAATTTAGTTTGATAGTTTTAATAAAATATTGATTTATAATATATTTTATTATATAATTAATATTTAGCATTTTAAATTTCAAAAAATTATTATAGTTAAATTTTATATAATGTATATTATAACTTTAATACAAAATTTATATAAATTATTTTTTATTACAATATTATCATTTTTAATAATATTAAAAAATTTTTATATTCAAAATTTTTCTTTAATATTTAAATTAATATATATTTTTTTATTATATTTTTTTTTATTTTTTATTGTTGTATCTTTATCTTGACTTAAAAATATAATTTTTTATTTTAAAAAATCTAAAATTGAAGTTGTTAAAATTTATTGACCAAATTTGTCTGAAATTTTTAAAATAGTTTTTACAATTTTTAGTATAAGTTTTTTTACTTCAATTATAATATGATTTTTTGATGTTATTATTTCATATATGATTACTTTAATTATAAATTTAAGGTTATAAATTATGTTAAATAATGTAATGAATAAAAAGAATTGATATGTAATACAAGTTTTTTCTGGTTTTGAAAATAAAGTTGTAAATAAGCTTAAAAAATATATTATTTTGAATCATTTAGAAAGTGATTTTGGGGATATATTAATTCCTACAGAAGAAGTTATAGAAATAAAAAATGGTATAAAAAAAAAAAGTAATCGTAAATTTTATCCAGGATATTTTTTAATTAATATGGTTATGAATGAAAAAAATTGATATTTAATTAGAAGTATACCTCGTTTAATTGGATTTATAGGAGGAAATTCTGATAATCCTTTACCTATTAATATAAATGAGATTAATATTATTAAAAATAGGTTAAATAAAATAAATGGAAAACCTATTCCGAAGATATTATTTGAATTAGGGGAATTAATAAGAGTAAATTCAGGTCCTTTTTCGGAATTTAGTGGTACAGTAGAAGAAGTAGATTATGATAAAAATAGATTAAAAGTATCTGTTTTAATATTTGGTAGATCTACTCCAGTTGAATTAGATTTTTCACAAGTAGAAAAGAATTATTAAATTAAAAATATAAAATATGTCAAAAAAAATTAAATATTATATAAAAATACACGTTTTATCAGGAATGGCAAATCCAAGTCCTCCTATAGGTCCTATTTTAGGACAAAGAGGATTAAATATAATGAATTTTTGTAAATCTTTTAATGAAAAAACTTCTAATGTAGAAAAAGGAATTCCTTTACCTGTTATTATAACAGTTTATTCTGATCGTACATTTGATTTTATAATTAAAAGTCCTACAGTAACATATTTATTAAAAAAATTTTCATCTTTAAAAAAAGGTTCTTCTAATCCTGGATCAAATATTTTATTTGAAATTGATAAAAAATTAATTTTTGATATAGCTAAAATTAAATTAATTGATACTAATACTAATAAAATTGATTCAGTAGTTAAATCTATTATAGGTTCAGCACGTTCAATGGGAATATCTATTAATAACAATGTTTAATATTTAAAAATTATATTAAAAATGAAAAATAATATTCAAGTTAATGATTTTATTTTAAGTAAAATTAAATCAGTATTTGATTTATTGAAAAACGAATATAAAAGAAATTTTATAGAATCTGTAGATGTATCTATAAATTTAAATATAAATACAAAAGATATAAATCAATATATATATGGATATGTTTTATTACCTTATGGATCAGGTAAAGTATATAAAATAGCTGTTTTTGATAATATTAATAGTAAAGAATTAATTTATTCATGAGGTGCTTATTTAGTAGGAATGGAAGATTTAGTTAATAATATTTTGAAAAATAAAAAATGTAATTTTAATTTAGTTATAGCTACATTAGATTCTATTAAATTAGTTAATAAAATATCTCATATTTTAGGTCCTAAAAAATTAATGCCTAATATAAAATTTGGTACAGTAACATCTAATTTAAAAAAAACAATAAAAAATTTTTTGAAAGGACAAATTATTTATAAAAATGATAAATTTGGTATAATTAATGCTTCTATAGGAAGAATAAATTTTAGTAGTAGAAAATTATCAATAAATTTATTAACTTTGATAGAATCAATAAAATCAAATAAACCTAAATTTGTTAAAAATATAAATTTTATTAATAAAATTTATATATCAAGTACTATGAGTAATAGTTATATAGTTAATTTATAAATTAAAATAATAGGTATTTTTTAATGTTATTAAATTTTAAAAATAAAAAAAAGTTAGTTTTAAATCTTAAAAAACAATTAAATAAATCTTTATCTATATTAGTTTTTAATTTTAATAATTTATCTTCTAATAATTTAAATAATTTAAGAAAAATAATTAATAAAAATAATTCTTTTATTAAAGTAATAAAAAATAATTTATTAAAATTATCAGTAAAAGATACTAAATTAAAAATTTTAATTAAATTTTTATCAGGTCCTACTATTATATGTTATTCATTGAACAGTATAAGTATACTTTCTAAAATTTTATTACCTTTTATTAATAATGAAACTTTTATTTTAAAACATGTATTTATTAATAAAAAGTTAATTTCTTTGGAATTAAATAAAAAATTATCTTATTTTAATAATAAAAAAAAAGCTGTTTTATATTTTATATATTATTTAAGGAAAATAAGTATTTTAAGATTATTAAATATATTAAAGATTGTTAAAAAAAATAAATAATTTATAAATTTTTTGTAAGGGTAATTATAATGAAAGTTAATAAAGAAAATTTATTAGAATTAATATCATCTATGTCATTAATTGAAATTATTGAATTAATAGAGTCAATAGAAAAAAAATTTGGTATTTGTGCTAGTGATTATAATAATGAAAGTAGTGTACAAGTTACAAATGATATACAAAATAAAACTGAGTTTGATTTATATTTAAATAGTATTGGTAATAATAAAATATCAGTTATAAAAATTATTCGTAATTTTTTAAATTTAGGATTAAAAGATGCAAAAGATTTAGTTGAATCTTGTCCAGTATTAATTAAAGAAAAAATTAATAAAAAAGATTTAGATGAATTAAAAAAATCTTTAGAAGAAGTTGGTGCTTCAGTAGAAATAAAATAAATAATTTTTAATAAAAAATAATTAAAATAATATGTATTTATCTAATACTGAAAAAAAACGTATACGTAAAAATTTTGGTAAAACTAATAGTATTTTAAAATTACCATATTTATTGGATATACAATTGAATTCTTATAATAATTTTTTATATGGTAATAATAATATTAGTTTTGGTTTGGATAATTCTTTTAAAACTATCTTTCCTATTAAAAATTATAATAATAGTGCTAAATTATATTATAAAGGTTTTATTTTAAAGAAATGTTTATTTAATCATAAAGAATGTCATATTAGAGGATTAACATATTCAGTTTCTTTAAAAGTTAAGTTATGTTTAAAAATATATGAAAATAATATATTAAAATTTAATAGAACACAAAAAGTTTATATGGGAGAAATACCTTTAATGACTTCTAGAGGTACTTTTATAGTAAATGGTACGGAAAGGGTAGTGGTTTCTCAATTACATAGAAGTCCAGGAGTTTTTTTTGATAGTGATAAAGGTAAAACTCATTCATCAGGAAAAATTTTATATAATGCACGTATTATACCTTATAGAGGATCTTGGTTAGATTTTGAATTTGATATAAAAGATAATTTGTTTTTAAGGATAGATCGTAGGAAAAAATTACCTGCTACTTTAATTTTAAAAGCATTGGATTATAATGTAGAACAAATATTAAATTTATTTTTTAGTTATATAAAATTTACAGTTCATAATAAAAATATTTTTATGCATTTAATACCAAGTAGATTAAGAGGAGATATTTTAAATTTTGATATAGTTTTTAAAAATAAAATATATGTTAAGAAAGGTAAAAGAATTATATCTAAACATATTAAAAAAATGGATAAAGATAATGTTAATTATATTAAAGTTCCTAAAGAATATTTATTAAATAAAATTTTATTTTGTAATTATTATTTTTGTGATAAAACAAATAATAAAAAATTATATTTAGCTAATACTAAAATAGATATAAATTTATTATATATAATAATTAATAATGAGAATATTAATTTTAAAGTATTATATATTAATGAATTAAATAAAGGTAGTTATATTTCTGATACTTTAAAAATAGATAATTTTAATAGTAAACATGATGCATTAATAGAAATTTATAAAATGTTACGTCCTGGTGAACCTCCTACTAATGAAACAGCAGAAATATTATTTAAAAATTTATTTTTTTCTTCTAATAAATATGATTTATCTGTTGTTGGTCGTATGAAGATAAATAATTCTCTTAATTTAAATATTGATATTAATTGTACTGTTTTATTACCTGAAGATATTATAAATACTATGAAAAAATTAATTGATATTAAAAATGGATTAGATGATATTGATGATATTGATCATTTAGGTAATAGAAGAGTAAGGTCTGTAGGTGAATTAGTAGATAATCAATTTAAAATTGGTCTTATTAGAATAGAAAAAACTATTAAAGAAAGATTATCTCTTAATCAATTAGATAATATTTATCCAAAAGATTTAATAAATGCTAAACCATTATCTGCTGTAATAAAAGATTTTTTTTGTTCTAGTCAATTATCTCAATTTATGGATCAAAATAATCCTTTGTCTGAAATAACACATAAAAGAAGAATATCTGCTTTAGGACCTGGAGGTTTAACTAGAGAAAGAGCAGGATTTGAAGTTAGAGATGTTCATCCAACTCATTATGGAAAAGTTTGTCCTATTGAAACTCCTGAAGGTCCTAATATAGGATTAATAAATTCATTATCTATTTATGCAATAATAAATAATTATGGATTTATTGAGACTCCATATAGATTAGTAAAAAATGGATATGTTACAGATGAAATTTATTATTTATCTGCTATTGAAGATTATAATTATATTATATCTCAAGCTAATATTAAATTAGATTTTAATAATAAAATTAAAAGCGATTTTATAGTTTGTAGATATAAAGGAGAATTTAGTTTATTTAAGTCTACTCAAATTAATTATATTGATGTTTCAGCGCAACAAATAGTATCTATAGGTTCGTCATTAATTCCATTTTTAGAACATAATGATGCAAATCGAGCTTTAATGGGTGCTAATATGCAGAAACAAGCTGTACCTTGTTTAAAATCTGATATTCCATTAGTAGGAACTGGTATGGAAAGAATTATAGTATTAGATTCAGGTGTTTCAATATTAGCTAAAAATAGTGGTAAAGTTAAATATGTTGATTCTAATAAAATAATTATAGAATCAAATAAAAATATTAATTTATTAAAGGAAAATATTGATATTTATTATTTATCTAAATATTTAAAATCTAATCAAAATACATGTATAAATCATACACCATGTGTTAAATTATATGAAAAAGTTAATAAAGGAGATGTTATAGCAGATGGATCGGCTACTCATTTAGGTGAATTATCATTAGGACATAATTTAAGAGTTGCTTTTATGCCATGAAATGGATATAATTTTGAAGATTCTATATTAATTTCTGAAAAAGTTGTTAATAATGATTTTTTTACAACTGTTCATATACAAGAATTATTATGTATATGTAGAGATACTAAATTAGGTCCAGAGGAAATTACATCTGATATTCCTAACTTAAATATTTCTGTGTTATCTAAATTAGATAGTAGTGGAATTATTAATATTGGATCTGAAGTTAATAGTGGAGATATATTAGTAGGAAAAGTTACTCCTAAAGGAGAAACTCAATTAACTCCTGAGGAAAAATTATTAAGAGCTATTTTTGGTGAAAAAGCTTCTGAAGTAAAAGATACTTCTTTAAGAGTTCCAAGTGGTTATAGTGGTACTGTTATAGATGTACAAATGTTTGTAAGAGATGGGATTAAAAAGGATAAAAGATTGTTGGAAATAGAAAATTTAAAATTAAAAAATATGGAATTAAGTTTTAAAAAAGAATTAATTTTTTATATAAATATTTTAATTAAAAATATAATTAATTTATTAAAAAAATATAATTATAATTCATTTTTTTTAAATAAAATTTTATTAGATGATATTTTTCATTTTAAATTCAAAAATATTAAGTTACAAAATAAAATTAATAGTTTAATACAATTATTTTTAAAAATTAAAATTAATTTTAATAAAATTATAAAAAAATTTAAAAAACAAATAAAAAAAGGTGATGAATTATCTCCTGGAATTTTAAAAATTATTAAAGTATATTTAGCTGTAAAACGTCAATTACAAGTTGGAGATAAAATGGCAGGTAGACATGGTAATAAAGGAGTAATATCGAAGATATGTCCTGTTGAAGATATGCCTTATGATAAAAATGGTTTACCAATAGATATTATATTAAATCCTTTAGGAGTTCCTTCTAGAATGAATATAGGACAAATTTTAGAAACTCATTTAGGATTAGCTTCTAAAGAATTGGGTAATAAGATT
Organism: Candidatus Stammera capleta; assembly: GCA_036689515.1. Taxonomy (GTDB): domain Bacteria; phylum Pseudomonadota; class Gammaproteobacteria; order Enterobacterales; family Enterobacteriaceae; genus Stammera; species Stammera capleta_O. Next base: position 203,875 of record CP144846.1, on the reverse strand, counting down.
TTATATTTTTTACAGAAAAAATATAAATTAAAAAAAATAAGATCTTTTATACAGAAAATTTATAATTTAAGTGGTAATTTACAAAATATAAATGTTTATGATTTGAATGATGATGAGTTTATGATATTAGCTAAAAATTTAAGTAAAGGATTTCCTATATCTACACCTGTTTTTGATGGTATAAAAGAAAATGAAATAAAAATGTTATTTAAATTAGTTGATTTACCGTCGTCAGGTCAAATTGATTTATATGATGGATTAACTGGAAATAAATTTGATAGGCCTATTACTGTTGGTTATATATATATAATGAAATTAAATCATTTAGTTGATGATAAAATACATGCTCGTTCTACTGGTTCATATAGTTTAATAACACAACAACCTTTAGGTGGAAAATCTCAATTTGGAGGTCAAAGATTTGGAGAAATGGAAGTTTGAGCATTAGAAGCTTATGGTGCTGCTTACACTTTACAAGAAATGTTAACTGTTAAATCTGATGATGTAAGTGGTAGAACTAAAATATATAAAAATATTATAAATGATAATCATCAAATGAATGCAGGAATGCCTGAATCTTTTAATGTTTTATTAAAAGAAATTTGTTCGTTAGGAATAAATATTGATTTTAAAAATAAATAAATATATTTAATAATTATATATTTTTATTAATTAAATTATATTAGGAATAATTAAGTGAATAATTTTGTTAATTTTTTAAAATTTAAAAATTTTAGTAAAGAATTTAATTCTATAAAAATTAGTTTAGCTTCTCCTGATAAAATAAAATCTTGATCATATGGTGAAGTTAAAAAACCTGAAACTATTAATTATCGTACTTTTAAACCTGAAAGAGATGGTTTGTTTTGCGCTAGAATATTTGGACCAGTTAAAGATTATGAGTGTTTATGTGGAAAATATAAAAGAATTAAATATAAAGGTATAATATGTGAAAAATGTGGGGTAGAAATAACTAAAAGTAAGGTAAGAAGAGAAAGAATGGGACATGTTAAATTAGCATCTCCTGTAGCACATATTTGATTTTTAAAATCATTACCATCAAGAATTAGTTTATTGTTAGATATACCTTTAAAATATATTGAAAAAATATTATATTTTGAATCATATATTATAATTGATACTAAAATTAAATCATTAAATATTGGTAAAATTTTAACAGAAGAACAATATTTGTTGTATAATAATAAATTTGAAAATCAATTTATAGCTAAAATGGGTGCTGAAGCTATTCAATTTTTATTAAAAAATATTAATTTAAAATTAGAATATAATATTTTATTTAATAAATTAAAGGATATTAATTCAGTTATAAAGAAAAAAAAAATTATTAAAAGATTAAAATTATTAGAATGTTTTATAAATTCAGGTAATAAACCTGAATGAATGATTTTAGAAAATTTACCTATTTTACCTCCTGATTTAAGACCATTAGTACCTTTAGATGGTGGTAGATTTGCTACTTCAGATTTAAATGATTTATATAGAAGAGTTATTAATAGAAATAATCGTTTAAAAAGATTATTAGATTTATCTGCTCCAGAGATTATAATTAAAAATGAAAAAAGAATGTTGCAGGAAGCAGTTGATGCTTTATTAGATAATGGTCGTAAAGGTTATGCAATAACTACTAATAATAAAAGACCATTAAAATCTTTAGCTGATATGATAAAAGGTAAACAAGGAAGATTTAGACAAAATTTATTGGGTAAAAGGGTAGATTATTCTGGTAGATCTGTAATTATTGTAGGTCCTAATTTAAAATTAAATCAATGTGGTTTACCTAAAAAAATGGCTTTAGAATTATTTAAACCTTTTGTATTTGGTAAATTAGTTATTAATGGTTTAGCTAATACTATTAAATCTGCAAAAAAAATGGTTGAAAATGAAGAATCTATTGTTTGAGACATATTAGAATATGTTATTAAACAACATCCTATTTTATTAAATAGAGCTCCTACATTACATAGATTAGGTATACAAGCTTTTGAACCTATTTTAATAGAAGGTAAAGCTATACAATTACATCCTTTAGTTTGTGCAGCTTATAACGCAGATTTTGATGGTGATCAAATGGCAGTACATATTCCTTTAACTTTAGAATCACAGTTAGAAGCTAGAGCGTTAATGATGTCAACTAATAATATATTATCACCAGCTAGTGGAGAACCAATTATAGTGCCATCACAAGATGTTGTTTTAGGTTTATATTATATGACTAAGGATAAAAATGAATATAATAATGAAATTATTTTAGTAGGTTCTCCAGAAGAAGCAGAAAGATTATATTTAAATAATATTTATTCTTTACATATTAAAATTAAAATAAAAATTATAGAATATAAAAAAGTTGATAATATTTATATTAAAAGTAGTAAAATATATTTAACTACTATAGGTCGTTGTATATTATGAAATATTTTTCCTAAAGGTTTATCATTTGATTTAATAAATAAAATTTTAAATAAAAATGAAATTTCTAATATATTAAGTATATGTTATCAATTGTTAGGTTTAAAGAAAACTATAATTTTAGCTGATAATATAATGGCTATAGGTTTTAAATATTCTACTATATCAGGTTTATCTGTAGGTATAAATGATTTAGTTATACCAGATAATAAAAATTTTATTATTAAAGAAGCTGAAAATGAAATTAATGAGATTCAAGAACAATTTCAATCAGGTTTAGTTACTTTAGGTGAAAAATATAATAAGGTAGTTGATATATGAGCTAATGCTAATGAGAAAATAGCATCTTCTATGATGGATAAATTATCAATTGATTTTGTTAAAATAAATGGTGTGTTAAAAAAACAACAATCATTTAATAGTGTATTTATGATGGCTGATTCAGGAGCAAGAGGATCATCTGCACAAATAAGACAATTATCTGGAATGAGAGGTTTAATGGCTAAACCTGATGGATCTATTATAGAAACTGCAATAACAGCTAATTTTAGAGAAGGTTTAAATATTATTCAATATTTTATTTCTACACATGGTGCTAGAAAAGGTTTAGCAGATACTGCTTTAAAAACTGCAAATTCAGGTTATTTGACTCGAAGATTAGTAGATGTAGCTCAAGATTTAGTTGTTATAGAAGATAATTGTAGAACTAAAAAATATTTAACTGTTAGTTCTATAATTGAAGGTGGAGATATAAAAGAATCTTTAAAAGAAAGAATTTTAGGTAGAGTTTTAGCTGAAGATTTATATTGTATTAAAAAAAAAATTCTTTTTAAAAAAGATAAATTATTAGATGAAAATGATTGTGATTTAATAGAACAATCAGCTGTACATACAGTTAAAATACGTTCTGTTGTAATGTGTGAAACTAATTTTGGTGTATGTTCATATTGTTATGGACGTGATTTAGCTAGAGGACATTTAATTAATAAAGGTGAAGCTATAGGAGTTATAGCTGCTCAATCTATAGGTGAACCTGGAACTCAATTAACAATGAGAACTTTTCATATAGGAGGAGCTGCTTCTAGAGATGTTTTGGAATCTAATATTAGAGTAAAAAATAATGGTTTTATAAATTTAATTAATTTAAAATCTATAAAAAATTCTTTAGGTAAATTAGTAATAATTTCAAGAAATGTAGAATTAAAAATTGTGGATAATGATGGAATAATTAAAGAATATTATAAATTACCTTATGGATCTATAGTAGAAAAGAATAATAATGAAAAAGTTTTTTCAGGTGAAATTATAGTAAATTGGGATCCTCATATTTTACCTATTATAACAGAAGTAAGTGGTTATATAAAATATATAGATATATATGAAGGAAAAACAGTTATTAAACAAAATGATGAATTGACAGGTTTAACTTCAATTGTTGTTTTAGATTCATTTGAATATAAAACTAATTTAAATAAAAGTTTTAGACCATCTTTAAAAATAGTAGATAAAAAAGGTAATGATATTTTAATTCCTGGAACTAATTTGGTATCACAATATTTTTTACCTTCTAGATCTATTGTAAATATAGAAAATGGTAGTAAAGTATATGTAGGAGATATATTAGCTAGAGTTCCTTTAGAATATGGTGGAAATAAAGATATAACTGGTGGATTACCTAGAGTAGCAGATTTATTTGAAGCTAGAAAACCTAAAGAATCAGCTATTTTAGCTGAAGTTTCAGGTTATATAAAGTTTGGAAAAGAAACTAAAGGTAAACGTAGACTAAAAATTGTTTCATTATATGGTAATGTTTTACATGAAGAAATGATACCTAAATGAAGACAGTTAAATGTTTTTGAAGGTGAATTTATAGATAAAGGAAATATAATTTCTGATGGAGAAGAATCTTCATATGATATTTTAAGATTAAGAGGTGTTGAAGAAGTAACTAAATTTATTGTTAATGAAGTACAAAATGTTTATAGATTACAAGGAGTTAAAATTAATGATAAACATATTGAAGTTATAATTAGACAAATGTTACGTAGAGTTACAATTATTGATTCTGGTGATTCAAATTATTTAATTGGAGAACAAATTGAATTATCTAGAGTTAGATTAATAAATAAAAAATTAATATTAAATAATAAAAAAGTAATTAAATTTGAACAAAATTTATTAGGTATAACTAAAGCTTCTTTAGCTACTGAATCATTTATATCTGCAGCATCATTTCAGGAAACTACTAGGGTGTTAACTGAATCTGCTGTTTCTGGTAAAATAGATGAATTAAGAGGTTTGAAAGAAAATGTTATAGTAGGTAGGTTAATACCATCAGGAACAGGCTATTTTTATCATAAAAGAAAGAAAAATAATATTAAAAATAAAAAAAAATTATTAAATAATGAAGAAATAGCTAGTTTAAATTTAAAAAAATTATTAAATAATGAATCTAATTAATTAAAAATATTAAATTTAATTTGTTAATTTTATGTATAAAAATATTTTTAGTGCTATACAACCTACAGGTCAATTAACTATAGGTCATTATTTGGGTGTATTAAAATTATGAAAAGAATTACAAAATAATAATAATTGTTTTTATTGTATAGCTAATTTACATTCTTTAACTATACCTAATAAAAATAATTTAATATATTCAAATTGTTTGGATTTATTATCTTTATTTTTAGCAACTGGAATAGATCCATTAAAATGTATTATTTTTTTACAATCAGATATAGTAGAACATATTCAATTATATTGAATATTAAGTTGTTATTCATATATAGGTGAATTAAATAGAATGACACAATTTAAAGATAAATCAAAAAATCATAATAATAATTTATCATTATTTAGTTATCCATTATTGATGGCTGCTGATATTTTACTTTATAATATAAATAATGTATGTATTGGATTTGATCAAATTCAACATATAGAATTAGTTAGGAAAATATCTAAAAGATTTAATAAAATTTATAAAAAGAAAATTTTTGTTATACCTAAATATATTTTAAATATTAGATATTCTAAAATTATGTCATTGATAAATGTTAATAAAAAAATGTCTAAATCTGATTTAAATAAAAATAATATTATTTTTTTATTAGATACACCAGATTTAATTAAATACAAGATTAATAATAGTAAAACTGATTCTGATAATCCATCTAGAATAAAATTTGATGTAATTAATAAACCTGGAATATCTAATTTATTAAATATATTATCTGGAATTAAAAATATTTCTATTAATGAATTAGAAAATAAATTTATTAATTTTTCTTATTCATCTTTTAAGGAAATTGTTTCATATGAATTATCTAAATTTGTTTCTAAATTACAAAAAAAATATTTATTTTATCGAAATAATGAAATTTATCTTAAAAAAATTTTATATAAAGGTAAAAAAAAAGCAAAAAAAATAGCTAAAAATAAAATTACAAAATTATTTAATTTATTAAATTTAATTTAATTTATCATTTAATAATAGATTTATTATTTTTTTTTAAAATTTTATTTGTTAATTTAAAATGATTACAACCTAAAAATCCTTTATTAGCTGATAAAGATGATGGATGTGATGTACATAATATAATATGTTTTTTAGAGTCAATTATTTTAATTTTTTTTTGAGCTAATTTACCTCATAATAAAAATATTATTTTGTTTAAATATTTATTTATATATTTAATTATATTATTAGTAAAAGTTATTCATCCTATATTTTTATGTGATAATGGTTTATATTCTTCTACAGTTAAAATACTATTTAGTAGTAATACTCCTTGTTTACATCATTTTAATAAACATCCGTGATTAGGGGGGGTAAAATTTAAATATTCATTTTTTATTTCTTTATAAATATTTATAACAGATTTAGGAATTTTAATATTAGGTAAAACAGAAAATGCTATTCCATGAGATTGATTAATTTTAAAATATGGATCTTGAGCTAAAATTATAACTTTTATATTTTTAAATTTAGTTCATTTAAAAGCTTCGAATATATTTTCTTTTTTAGGAAAAATATTTTTATTTTTATATTCATATTTTAAAATTTTTATCATTTTTTTAAAATATTTTTTTTTTTTTTCATTGTTAATAATTTTTTTTCATGTAATCATTTGTTTATAATAAAATAATATTATTTTATAATTATTATATTATTTTAATTTATATTTTTAAATTAATGTTTTTAAAATATTTTTTATATTAATATTTTTATATTACTTTAAAATAAATTATATTATTATGTATATTTTATTATTTAATTTATTAAATTAAAGATATTATATTTTTTTTTTATTAAAATTATTTAATAAAATATTTAATAATAAAAATATTTATTTTATTTTTTAATATTTAAATATATTATTTTTATAATAAATAAAATTTAATATTTTTACATGTTATATAAATTTATATAATTAATATTTTTTTAGTAAATTTTATATTAAAAATATAAATTAATTTATAATATTTTATTATTATTTAATTATTTTAAAAAAAAAATTTTTTAAAGTATAAATAATATATAAGATAAAAAAATTATTAATATAAATAATTTTAATATGATTTTAAATAAAAAATTTATTTTTAAAAATAAAAATTTAAATAATATTAATTGTTAAAAATATAAATATTATTATATACAAATATAATTTAATAATAATTAAAATTTGATTTTAAAATTTATATAAAGTTTGATTTTTTTAATAATATTTAAATATTTTTTTATACTTTTAATTGATAAATAAATTATTTTTTTAATTTTTTTACCATTTTTACCTATTAACATTTTTATATATCTTTTTTTATTAGTAAATATTATTGATCATATATATAAAAAATTATTTTCATTAATTATTTTTTCTATTTTAAATTGTAAATTATATGGTATTTCATCACCTGTTAATCTTATAGTTTTTTCTCTTATAATTTCAGATATAATATATTTATTTTTTTTATTTGTTATTTTATTTATGAAATGAAAATGATTTGAATGAAATAAAAATTTTTTTGTTATTTTATTTATTAAATTAATATATTTTTTTTTTTTTAAGTTTGTAGGAATAATATTTACAAAATTTAAATTTTTTATATTTTGTATTGTTTTTAAAATCAATGATTTGTTAGTTAATTTATCAATTTTATTTATTAATAATAATATAGGTATTTTAAATTTGTTAATAGTTTTAATTAAATTTATTTCTTTAATATTTATTGTATTTTCTGTAATTAATATAAATAAATTATTTTTATTAATATTAAATTTTTTTTTTATATAATTTAAAATATTTTTTATATAAATAAAATTATTATCTGAATATTTTAATCCTGGAGTATCAATATAAATAAATTGTTTATTATTTTTATATTTTACACCTATAATATTATGTAATGTAGTATTTTTTTTTTTGCTAGTTATTGATAATTTTTTTTTGATTAATTTATTAAATAATGTTGATTTACCTACATTATATCTTCCTATTATAGGAATAATTGTACATTTTAATTTAGTTTTTGTATTCATAATGTTAAATTAATCCTAAATTTAATAAAGCTTTTTTTGCAGCTATTTGTTCTGCTTTTTTTTTATTTTTTCCTATTCCTTGAGTAATTTTATTATTAATTTTACAGTGTACTGTAAAAATTTGTTCATGATCTTTACCTCTTTTATTAAAAATATAATATTTAGGTAATGATATTTTATATTTTTGTAAATATTCTTGTAATATAGTTTTAGGATCTTTAATATTTTTAGTAATAAATATTTTATTTTTAAAAAATAGATTATTAATTATATTTTGTAATATATGTATATTTTTACTATCCAAAAATATGCCACCTAAAATTGCTTCTAATGTATTAGCTAATATAGATTTTTTTAATTGTCCATTCATTTTTAATTCACATTGTCCTAATAAAATATATTTATTTAAATTTAATTTTTTAGCAATTTGAAATAAATTTTTTTTATTTACTAAATTAGATCTTATTCTAGTCATATATCCTTCTTTTTCATAAGAATATTTTGTATATATTGTTTTAGTAATAATAAAATTTAATATTGAATCACCTAAAAATTCTAATTTTTCATTATTATTTTTACTAAAACTTCTATGTGTTAAACAGGTTAATAAAATATTTTTATTGATAAAATTATATTTAAGTTTATTTTCTAATTTTTTCATTATTTATTATTAAACATTTAATTAATTTTCCCTATTCTATTTAATCTAATATTTGTAGGTCAATTATTTTCTTGTTTTTCTATACTCATTCATATATATTGAGCTTTACCTATAATTAAATTTTTATGTAATAAACCTCAATATCTACTATCTTTACTGTTATCTCTATAATCTCCCATTACGAAATACATATTTTTAGGTATAATTCAAGTTTTAATTTTATTTTTATATATATATTTTGGTTTTAAATAAAAATTTGGAATTATTAATATTTTATGTTTAATATTATTAAATATTTCATTTCTTTCAAATAGAATTATTAGTTTAGAATTTTTATTAAAATTATTAAAATTAATATTTTTATTTCAAAAATATTCAATTAATTTTTTTTTTTTATTTATTATTATTTGTTCAATATAAGAACTAATTTTTTTTTTGGAATATTTAATTTTTTTTAAAATATAGTATTTTTTATTATTAATTGAATTATTTTTATAAATTTTAATTTTTTTTAATATTGTATTGTATATTATTTTATCTCCTGGAATACCAATTATTCTTTTAATATAAATAATATTATTATTACGAGGATATTTAAAAACTATTATATCTCCATATTTAGGATTATTTATTTTAAATAAAATTTTATTATTTAATGGATTTTTAATATTATAATATAATTTATTAACTAATATAAAATCTCCTATTAACAATGTAGGCATCATAGATGAGGATGGAATAAAATATGGTTCATAAATAAATGTTCTTAAAATAAATACAATTAATAAAATAAAAAATATATTACTAAAATTTTTTATTAAATTATTTTTTTTTATAAAATTATTTTTTTTATAAAATGATGTTATTAATATAAATATTAATAATGTTAATAATGATGTTAATAAAATTAAATGATATTTAATATACATGATTATATATAAAAATTGTTATTTTTTTTTATTTAATATATTATTAAATAATTTATTAGATAATGATACATTACCTATTTTTTTCATTCTTTTTTTTCCTATTTTTTGTTTTTTTATTAATTTTTTCTTTCTTGTAATATCTCCTCCGTAACATTTAGATGTAACATTTTTCCTTAATGCTTTTATATGGGTTTTAGCTATGATTTTATTATTACATGAAATTTGTATAATTATATCAAATTGATGTTTTTTAATATTATTTTTAATAATATCAAGCATATTTAGACTTTCTATTTTAATTTGACTTTTATGAATTAATTTAGATAATCCTTTAATAATTATATTATTAATTATAGCTTGTAATGTTACTATGTTAGATGTTTGATATTTTATAAATTTATAATTTAATGAAGCATATCCTTTTGTAATTGATTTTAATTTATCATTAAAATCTGTTATGATTTCACAAAGAGGTATATTATATTTGATATAAATATTATTATTTATATATTTTAAAGATATAAATTTTCCTCTTTTTGAAACACATAAATTTATAATTTTACCTAAATATTTTTTAGGTGAATTAATTTTACATAATGATATAGGTTCTTGTATTTTTTTTATATTATTTAATTTAGGTAATTTAGAATAATTATTAACATATAATTTTTTTTTATAGTTATCAATTATTTTAAATGTAACACTTGGATTTAAAATAATAATATTTATATTATATTCTCTTTTTAATCTTTCTTTTATAATATCAATATGTAATTTTCCTAAAAATCCACATTTAAATCCTAATCCTAATAAAATAGAATTTTCTGGTTTAAATGTTAAAGAAGAATCATTTATACTAAGTTTATGTAAAGATTTTTTTAGATTTTCAAAGTTATTATTTTTTTCAGGATATATTCCAGCGAATATTTGAGGAGTGATTTTATTAAATTTTTTAATAATATAATTTGTTTGTAAGTTATCAAAATTAGTAATAGTTTTTCCAATAAAATGTCTATTTATATTTTTTATATTACATATGATTCATCCAACTTCTCCACATTTTAATGTTTTAATATATTTTTTTTCAGGTACATATATAATAATATATTTTATTTTACATATGTATTTTTTTTTATCAATTATTCTTATTTTGTCATTTATATTTATTATTCCGTTATTAATTTTAATTAAGAAATATGTACCTAAATAATTATTAAAATATGAATCTATAATTAAAGCTTGTAATTTATTGTTAATATTTCCATTAGGATATGGTATTTTTTTAATAATTTCATTCATTACAGATTTTATTCCTATTCCTGTTTTTGCTGAACAAAGTAATATTTTTTTATGTATATGTAATTTATTTTTAATTTTTAATTTTAATTTTTTAATATTTATATTAGGAATGTCTATTTTATTTATTATTGGTATAATTTTAATATTTAATTTATTAGCTATATTTAAATTTGCTACTGTTTGTGCTTGTATTCCTTTTGTGATATCTATTAATAATAAAGCTCCTTCACATGCATATAAAGATTTAGTAACTTCATATGTAAAATCTATGTGTCCAGGTGTATCTATTAAATTTATTTTATAGTTTATATTATTTAATTTATAATTTAAACATACAGTTTGAGCTTTTATTGTTATTCCTTTTTCTTGTTCTAATTCCATATTATCTAATATTCTTTGTTCGTTTTTTTTAAATTTTTTTTTATTACATATTTCAATAATTCTATCTGAAAATGTTGATTTACCATGATCAATATGTGCTATAATTGAAATATTTCTTATATATTTATCCATATTTAGTGAATTATAAAAATAATATAATTTATATATTATATGATATTATATTTATAATATTAATTATTTTATTTGCTTCGTTAAATATGAATATTGTTACAAGATTTGCTCCTAGTCCTACTGGTTATTTGCATTTAGGTAATTTACGTACTGCTTTATATGCATGATTGTTTGCAAGAAGTAATAATGGTGAATTTTTATTAAGAATAGAAGATACAGATTTAAAAAGAAGCAAAAAAAAATTTATTGATAATATTTTTTTTGTATTAGATTGATTAGGATTATATTGAGATAAAGAGCCTTATTATCAATCAAAAAATATTGATTTATATAAAGATAAAATTAATTATTTGTTAGTTAATAATTTAGCTTATAAATGTTATTGTTCAAATGAAAGATTAAATGAAATTCGTAAATTATGTTTAAATAAAAAAAAAAAACCTAAATATGATGGTTTTTGTAGAAATATAATAAATAATAATAATTATAAATCATATGTTATAAGATTTAAAAATCCTTTAAAAGGTAAAATTATATTTAATGATATTATTTTTAATAACATTAAATTTTGAAATAAAGAATTAGATGATTTTATAATATTAAGAAAAAATGGTATGCCAACATATAATTTTTGTTCTGTTATAGATGATAGTATTATGTTGATTTCACATGTTATTAGAGGTGCTGATCATATAAATAATACTCCTAGACAAATTAATCTTATTAATTCTTTAAATTTCAAAAAACCTAAATATGTACATTTACCTATTATTTTAAATAAAAATAAAAAAAAGTTATCTAAAAGAAATTGTAATTATGATATTAATAATTATATAAAAGAAGGTTTTTTACCTGAATCATTAATAAATGGTTTATTAAGGTTAGGTTGATCTTATAAAAATATTGAATTAATTAATTGTAAAGATATTATTAAAATATTTGATTTAAAGTATATTAATAATTCACCATGTATTATTAACAAAAAAAAACTTATATGAATTAATAAACAATATATTAATAAAATTTCTTATGAAAAGTTAATTTTTTATTTAAAACCTTTATTTATTAAAAATAATTTGGATTTAAATAAAATTAAAAATATTAATGAAATTATATTTGTTATAATTAATAGAATTTATGTTTTAAAAGAAATAGTTGATTTTTATATTTTATTACAACGTAAATTTAATATCTCAAAAGATATATTTCATAAATATAAATATATTGATATAAAAAAAATAATAGATTATTTTTTAGATAAGTTGTTTAAAGTTAGTTTTTGAAGTTTTCAAAATATTAATAATGTTATTAAACAATCTTTTAATGATTTAATTTGTTTTAATAAATTTATGATTTATAAAATATTACGTATATATTTAATTGGAATAGAAATGGGATTATCAGTTAATTTTTTGATTTTTATTTTAAAAAAAAATGAGGTTTTATATAGATTAAAAAGATTTTATAATATATAAAATAAATTATTATTATTTAATTTTTTTTTTAATTATTTTATTTAAAGATTTTAAATTTTTATAAAATGTTTTATTATTAATATAATTTTTAATTGATTTAATTTTTAATTTACCTATTTTATGTATTTTGTAATATAAATTGTATTTTTTAATATTTATAAAATTGTCTAATTTTTTAAGTTTATTGGATATATAAATAGATGTTGATAAACCTATTTTAGGAATACATAATGAATATAAAATATTGTATAATTTTACTTTTTTAATAGAATTATTTATATTTGTTAAAATATTTTTTGCTTTTTTATATTTTATTAAAGGTAATGTAATTAATTTTGTAATATTTAAATAAAATAAATCTATAATGTTTGTTATAATTTTATATTTTATTAATAAATAAATAGTTTTTTTACCTAAACCTAGAATATTAAAACCTTTATTAGATACAAATATTATTATTTTATTTAATAATTTAGAATTACAATTTAAATTATTATTACATTTTATTATTTTTGTATTTAAATTTAAATTTTTTTTACAAGAAGGACATTTATTAGGTAATAAAAATTTTTTATTGTTTTTAGATTTTATTACTTTTATTATTTTAGGAATTATGTCACCTTGTTTTGTAATTAGTACTTTATCATTTATACAAATATTCATTTTTTTATATATTTTTAAATTATATATATTTATTTTTTTAATTTTAGAACATGATAAATATATTTTTTTAATATAAATAATAGGTACTATTATACCACTTTGTCCTACATTAAATTTTATATTTTTTACTTTTGAAATTTTAGTTAATGAATAAAATTTTAATGATACAGCTCATTTTATATAATTATTATTATAATTTAATGTTTCTTGTATTAATTTATTATTTATTTTTATTACTATTCCATCTATATCATAATTTAAATTATTTCTTTTTTTTTTTATATTATTAAAATATTTTTTAATATCTTTTAATGAATTACATATTTTTGTATATTTATTGATTTTAAAACCTAATTTTTTAATATAATTTAAAGAATTAAATTGATTGTTAAATATATTTCTATTATTATTTATAATAATATCATATGCTATAAATGATAATTTTCTTTTTTTAGTTACGTAAGGATTTAATTGTCTAATAGTAGCAGATGTTAAATTCCTACAATTTGAAAATTTTTTATTTTTATTTACATATAAAAAATTTTTTTTAGTAATAAATATTTCTCCTCTAATTTCTATTTTATTTATTTTATTTTTATTTTTTAAAATTTTAGGTATATATTTTATTTCTTTAACATTGTTAATAATATTTTCTCCATATATACCATTTCCTCTTGTTAATGAATATTTTAAAATATTTTTTTTATAAATTAAACTTACAGCTATTCCATCTATTTTTAATTCACAACAAAAATTTATATTAGAATATTTTTTTATATTTATGTTAATAAATTTATTTAATTCTTTAAATGTATATAAACTTTTAATAGATAACATAGGTATTTTATGTTTTTTTTTTTTAAATTTTTTACATAAAATATAATTTATTTTATTAGTGGGACTATTTATTTTATATTTAGGATATAATTTTTCTAAATTTTGTAATTTTTTTAATAGTGTATCATATTTTTCATTATTAATTAAATTTTTATTTTTATTAAAATAAAAATATGAATATTTTATAATTTTTTTTTTTAATTTTATAATTTTTTTTTTAATTTTATTTAAACTCATAATTATAAATTTTATTTTTATAATAAAATAATAGTTATAAACTAATTTTTATTAATTAGTTTAAACAATGAATTTTTTATATTAATATATTTTGTTTTAATATTTAATTTTTTTTTTATTAATTTACATAATTTTTTTATACCATATATTTCTGATTGTTGATGACCTATTACAAATAAATTAATATCATATTCTTTTATTAAAAATAAAGAATTTTCTGTTATTTCACCTGTAATATATGTATCGATATTATATTTTAATATAGTTTTTTCTATAAAATTTGATCCATTACCTGTACATAAACATATTTTGTTGATTTTTTTTTTTTTACTTATATAAGAAATAAAATATTTAAATTTATATTTAATTTTATTAATTAAATTAAAATTTTTTATTTGTCCTATTAAATAAGGTTTGTTATTATTTGGGAAAATATTAATTTTAATATTTAATTTTTTTGCTAATAGTACATTATTACCGATTTTAGGATGTATATCTAAAGGTAAATGTCAAGTATATATATTAATTTTATTTTTTTTAATTAATTTAAAATTATTATTTTTAATATTATATATATTAATTTTATTTTTATTTCACATCATTCCATGATGTACAATAATGCTATCATATTTATTTAAAATAGCTGTTTTAATTAATTGTAAGTTTAAAGTTACACTAAATAAAATTTTTTTTATATTATTTTTACCTATTATTTGTAATCCATTTATAGATTTATCTTTTATTTTTTTGTTATTTAAATATTTATTAATAAAGTTTTCTAATTTTATATTTTTCATTATGAATTTATACGGAGGTAGAGAGATTCGAACTCCCGAACGATAATCGTTGACGGTTTTCAAGACCGTTGCCATAAACCTCTCGGCCATACCTCCTATTAATTATATATATTATTATATATTATTTTATTTGTATTTTATAAAAATTAAGTATATTAATATTATTTTTGTTTAAATATTTTTTTATTTTTATATTATTATTATATAAAAAATATTGATTTAAAAGACATATTTCTTTTAATTTATTTTTAATGTTTTTTTTATAATTATATTTATTAAGTTTTAATTTTATTAATTTATTTTTTGTTTTAGTATATATTGAATTAGGTATATTTGATAAATTAATAAATTTTGTTTTTGTTGAAGCTATATGAACTGCTATTTTTTTTAATTTTTTTTTATTAATTTTTTTTTTATTATTTATTTTATTAGCAGATAATATAACTCCTATTTTATTTAGATGATTATATGAACTAACGTATTTATTTTTTAAATAAAAAATTTTTTTTATAATAATATTTTCATTAAATTTTGAAATTAAATAATTTTTTTCTTTTTCAAAAATATTATTAATATAATTTAATGTAATATTTTTATTATTTAAAATAAAATTAATAACATTTTTAGAAAATATTTTAAATTCATATGTTTTACTTACAAAATCTGTTTCACATGAAAATTTAATTATTACTGCTTTATTTTTTTTTGTTTTTGTATTAATAAATTCATAATTTGAATTTTTTGTAAAATTAAATTTTTTGTTTTTTAAGTATTTTAAAGTTTTATTTAAATCAAAATTATTTTTAATTAATGCATTTTTACATTTTAAAATACTAATTTGTGTAATATTTCTTATTTTTTTAATAAGATTTATTTTATTATTCATATTAATTATTTTTAGTTGATATATAAATTTTATTAATTTGATTTAAATATCAATTTATAGATTTTATAGAATCATCATTTCCAGGAATAATATAGTCTATTCCATCTGGATTAGTATTAGTATCAACTATTGAAAAAATTTTAATTTTTAGTTTTTTAGCTTCTTGTATAGCTAAATTTTCATGTTTAGCATCTATAACAAATATAGCATCTGGTAATGTATTTATATTTTTTATTCCTCCTAAATTATTATTTAATTTTTTAAGTAATTTTTGTTTATATAAATATTCTTTCTTAGTTAATTTTTTTCATATTCCACTTTTAAGTTCTGATTCTAAATTTTTTAAATATTTAATTGATTTTTTTACTGTATTTCAATTTGTTAACATTCCTCCTAGTCATCTTTTATTAACGTAAAATTGTTTGCAATATATAGCTGTATTTTTTATTTGTTTATATGAATTTTTTTTAGTTCCAATAAATAAAATTTTTTGTTTATTTTTAAACATTAAGTATAATTCATATAAAGCTATTTTAAAAAAATATGATGTTTTTTCTAAGTTTATAATATGTATTTTATTGAATTTTGTATAAATATATTTTTTCATTTTAGGATTTCAAAATTTTGTTTGATGCCCAAAATGTATATTTGCTTTTATCATTTCTTTAATTGATAATTTTAAATTAATCATTATTTTAAAAATTAGTAATCAAACTATTATATTATATATATAATATATATTATTATTTAATAAAATATATTATTAATTTAAATATAAATTTATGTATATAAATATTAAAACATTAAAAGATATTAAAAATATAATTTCAGTTTCACGTATAGTATGTAAAATGTTAAATTATATTAAACATTTTGTTAAACCTGGTATTTCTACAGGAGAAATAGATGATATTTGTAATAATAGAATAATAAATTTTTATAAAGCTTTACCTGCTTCTTTAGGTTATATGAATTATCCTAAATCAATTTGTACGTCTATAAATGATGTAGTATGTCATGGGATACCTAGTTATAATCAATATTTAAAAGATGGTGACATTATAAATATTGATATTAGTATTTGTAAAAATAATTATTATTCTGATGCATCTAAAATGTTTTTTGTTGGAAAACCTAATTTAAATGCAATAAAATTATGTAAAGTAACTAAAAATAGTATATTTAAAGCTTTAAATTATGTTAAGCCAGGTTATAAAATTAATATTATTGGTAATATTATACAAGAATATGTAGAATCTTTTGGTTATTCTGTAGTAAAATATTATTGTGGACATGGTATAGGTATGAATCTTCATGAAGAACCTCAAATTTTGCATTATAAAAATAAATGCAATATAAAATTTATACCTGGTATGATTTTTACTATTGAACCTATGATAAATTTAGGAAGTAATAAAACTAAGTTAATGAAAGATGGTTGAACAGTAAAAACTGTAGATAAATCTTTATCAGCTCAGTATGAATATACTATATTAGTAACTAATACAGGTTATAAGATATTAACTTTATTTGATTAATTAATATTTTTAGAATAGTAAATTTCATATATTTCTTGTAATATTAAATATAATTTTTTTTTATTTATTTTATTTTTAATGTTAAATTTAAATTTTAAGAAATTTTTTTTTATATATTTAGAAATCATTTTTGTATAAAAAATATTTTCTTGATAAATATTAATATCTATAATGTCATATTTTTTTTTTATATTTTTACTAATAAAATTTTGTATGGAATTAATTTTATGGTCTAAAAAAATTTTTTTATTATTTATATCTAAATTATAACCTCTAATTTTATAGTCTATAACAATTATATTAGATTTAAATTTGTTAATTATATAATTAATACTTTTTAATGGATTTTTTATGCTGCATGTATATATATTAATATCTATTTTAAAAAAATAAATATTGTTATAATTATATGTATATATATTAAAATAAATATAATTTATATTATATGATATTGTTATTTTATTATTTATATTATCATTTATTAATATATAAATATTTATTCCATTACAATATTTTTTTTTATTTATATATATAATTTTACAATTTATTGATTTACATATTTTATTTAAAATTTTAATAATTTTTTTTGAATTTAATATATTATTAATATATTGATTATATTTTTTAAATTCTATTATATTATTAATATAATAAATATTGTATAAACATATGTTTATATTTTTATTTAAATTATTAAATTTATATAATTTTAACATTTAAATTATAAATATATTTTTAAAATAAATAATATATTGTATTATTTATTAATTATTTTATTTTTTTTTCTTTATTTCAGATAACATTTTACAATCTATACATAAACTAGCAGTGGGTTGTGCTTCTAGTCTTTTAATTCCTATTTCTGTTCCACATGTATTACAATAACCAAAATTATTTTCTTTAATTTTTTTAATTGTTTTTTCTATTTTATTTATTAATTTATTTTGTCTATGTTTGTTAATTAAATTAGTAGTGAATTCTTCTTCTTGAACTGCTCTATCTATTGGATCAGGAAAATTAATTGTTTCTTTATTATTAAATAAATTTTTTTTATTATTATTAGTTAATTGATAATATATTGCTAATAATATTTTTTTAAAATGATTAATTTGATTAATATTCATATATTTTTCATTTTTTTTTATTTTATATGGTTTAACTCCAGCTAAAGATAATATATTTAAAAAAAAATTTTTTTTTTGTTTTATTTTCATTATTTACCTTTTTTTTATTAATTAATATTATTTAAATTTATTATTATTACTTAATTCTATAATTCTATCAAATATAATATATTTATATTTATTACTTAATTTTTTATTATACTTAAAATAACCTTCTCTTTCAAATTGAAAAATTTTGTTTTTTTCTTTAATGATGTTTTTTTCTATATAACCTTTTTTAATTATTATTGAATTTAAATTTATATTTTTTATTAAATTTTTTTTTTTATTTATATATTTTGTATTAAATAATTTATTAAATAATCTAAATTTAGTAGAAATAGAATTTTTAATTGATATTCAATGAATTATTTTTAATTTATTATTTCTTTTAAAATTATTAAATTTAATATATTTACATTGTATAAATACAATTTTTTTATTAGTATTTTTTTTTACTTTTATTATTTTTAATATTCCAGCATATTTAAGTTTTATTTTTTTTTTAATATTTAATTTTTCATTGTATATTTTTTTAAAATCATATTTATCAATAAATATTTTTGAATAAAGTGTAATTTTTCTAGTACCTAAAGTTGGATTTAAAGGATGTTTAAGTATATTAAAAGTATATTTATTTTTTATATTTAAAATATAAATTTTAATAGGATTAATTATTGCTATTCTTCTTTCTAGATTTTTATTTAATTTTTTTTTTAATTGTTTTTCTAATATAGAAATATCTAATATATTTTCTTGTTTACTTATACCTAAAGATTTACAAAAATTTATTATAATTGTAGGTGTATAACCTCTATTTTTTAATCCAGATATTGTTAATAATCTTGGATCATTTCATTTTTTTATTATTTTTTTTTTTATTAAATATTTAATTTTTCTTTTAGAAGTTACATTAAATGTTAAATTTAATTTTGAAAATTCACATTGTGTAGGTATATGTTTAGAATTTATTTTTTTAAGTATTCATTTATATAAAATATTATTATTTATGAATTCTAAAGTGCAAATAGAATGTGATATTTTTTCTATTGAATCAGCTATACAATGAGCAAAATCATATGTTGGATATATACATCATTTATTTTTTGTTCTATGGTGTATATAATATTTTATTCTATATAATACTGGATCTCGTAAAATTAAATTTGGTGATTTCATATTTATTTTGGCTCTTAAACATATATTGCCTTTTTTAAATACACCATTTTTCATTTTATTAAATAATTCTAGATTTTTTTCAATAGTTCTATTTCTATAAGGACTATTAATTCCTAAAGTTGTTAATGTACCTTTTGTTAATTTAATTTCTTTTTTAGTAAGTTGATCAACATATGCTCATCCATTAATAATTAAATTTTTAGCATATTTATAATATAATTCAAAATAATCGGAAGCATATTTTATTTTTCCATTTCAATTAAATCCTAATCATTTTATATTTTTTATAATAGATTTAATATATTTATTTTTTGATGTTTCAGGATTAGTATCATCAAATCTTAAATAAAATTTTCCTTTATAATCTTTTGAAATTTTATAATTTAAATATATAGATTTAATATGTCCTATATGTAAATAACCATTGGGTTCTGGAGCAAATCTGGTAATAATATTTTTATATTTTTTATTTTTTAAATCTTTATTTATAATATTATAAATAAAATTTTTATTTTTAATAAATATCATATTTATTGAAAAATATTTTAATAATTAATTTAAATTTTTAACAATTTTTAAAAATTCTTTATTTAATTTTTTATTTTTTTTTTGTTTAAAATTTTTTAGTTTATAATGTATTATTTTATTTTTTTTTATTCCTACACATATTCCTGTAATATTTTTCTTTATTAATTTATTAATTGTATAAAATCCTATTCTATGTGCAAGAATTCTATCAAATGTATTTGGTATTCCTCCTCTTTGGATATATCCAAGTGAAGTATATCTAGTTTCTTTATTAGTAAGATTTTCTATTTTAATAGATAATTTTTTTATATTAACAATATTTTCGGTAATTATTATAATATAATTTTTATTTTTTTTTTTGTTTATATTAAAAATAATATTGTTAATATCATAATTAATTTCAGGAATAATAAAATATTTACAATTACTTGCTATAGATGAAAATATAGCTAAATCTCCACATTTTTTACCCATAACTTCTATTAACATAATTCTATTATGAGATTCTATAGTATATTTAATATTGTCAATATATTTTGTAATATTTTCTAATGAAGTAGAAAATCCTATAGTATAGTCAGTTCCATATATATCATTATCTATAGTACCTGGTATTGTAATACAAGGTAATTTTAAATTATTTAATTTTAGTGCACCTTTATATGATCCTTCACCACCTATAATTATTAAAATATCTATTTTTGATTTTATTTTTTTAATTATTTTTTTATTAATGTTATTTGTTTTTAATAAATTAAATCTTGAAGAACCTAATATAGTTCCACCTTTATTATTAATATTTAAAATATGTTTTTTATTTAATAATTTAAATTTATTATTAAATAATCCATAATATCCATTATATATTCCATATACTTTTATTTTGTTTTTTATTGAATTTAATACTATACTATTTATAACAGTATTCATTCCTGGAGCATCTCCTCCACTTGTTAAAATACCTATTTTTTTAATCATATATTTTTATTTTTTTTATTTATTTTAAAATTTAATTTTATAATTATTTATATTAAAAATAATATTTAATTTTATTAAAATATATTAATATTTATATATTTTTTTATATAATATTAATATATTATTAAATTTTAATAAATAGTTTTAAAAAAAATGTTTATTCAATTTTTAGGTACAAGTGCTGGATCTCCTACATTTAATAGAAATGTTACAAGTATTGCTTTAATTTTAGATGTACCTAGTTATGAAATTTGATTATTTGATTGTGGAGAAGCTACTCAGCATCAAATATTAAAAACTTCTTTAAAATTAACTAAAATTAAAAAAATTTTTATTACTCATTTACATGGTGATCATATATTTGGTTTAATAGGTTTATTAACTTCTATGTCTATAAATTTTATAAAATATTCATTAGAAATTTATGGTGTTAAAGGTATTAAAGATTATATTTTAAATTCATTAAAAATTACTAATTCTTATATTAGTTTTTCATTTAAGATTTATGAAATAGATGATGGTGAAATATTTAATAATGGTATATATAAAGTTACTAGTTTTAATTTAAATCATAATATTAAATGTTTAGGTTATTATATAAAAAAATTTAGTAAAACTGGTTCATTAAAAACTGAAAAGTTAATTAAAGATGGAATTTATCCAGGTCCAATTTATAAAAAAATTAAATTTAATAAAAGTATATTATTAAATAATAATAAAATTATTAATTGTAAAAAATATATAGGTAAAAAAATTAGAAGTAAAAAAATTTTTATTTTAGGTGATACAGCACCTTTAAATTTTAATTTAGATATTTTATTTAATGCGGATATTTTAATACATGAAGCAACTTTGAGTGATGAATTAAAATATATTGCTAATATTAGAGGACATTCAACTAATATACAAGCAGCATTATTAGCAAAAAAATATAATGTAAAAAATTTAATTATTACTCATTTTAGTAATAGATATAAATATAATGATTTATCAACAATGTTAAAAAAAAGTAGAGATATATTTAAATATACAATTTTAGCGTATGATTTTTTAATTTATAAAATATAATATAATTTTAATGAAATTTTATATTAATTAAATAATTTAATAATAAATTATTTAAATCATATGATATATATAAATATATTAATTATTAATAAGTATATTAAAATTAAATTGTTAATTATAAAATTATATGATTAAAAAAATAGGTATTTTTTATGGTTGTGATATAGGAAATGTTCGTTATTTTTCTAATTTTATTTATAAGAAAATTAAAAGATATTTTTATTCAAAAATTTTTAATATATCAAAATCTGAAATATATGATTTAAATAAATTTGATATATTAATTTTAGGTACATATACTTCATATTATGGAAATCTTCAAAAAGATTGAAAAGGATTTTTTGTTAAAAATAAATCATTTATTTTGAAAAGTAAAATAGTAGCATTTTTTGGAATAGATAATCAATTTATTTATAGTAATGTTTTTTGTGATGGTGTATATAAATTATATATTTCTTTATTAAAAAATAATAATAATTTTATTGTATTAGGTAATTGATATTTAAGTAATTATAATTTTTTTTATTCTAAAACATTATTAAATAAAAATTATTCTTTAGGTTTATTATTAGATGAAAATAGTAGTAATATAGAAAATATAAATAAAGTTAATAAATGAATATCTTATTTAATGGTAGAAATATTTAAATTATAATTTTTAAATTTAAATTATAATAATTTTTTAAAAATATTAATTTTTATTGTTTTATAATTTGATATAATAATATAAATATATTTTATAGAAATTTAAATTTAAATGATAAATATTAATGATTTGCAATTATTTAATAAAAGAGTATTTTTAAGAGTAGATTTTAATGTTCCAATTAATGGAAAGACTATTTTATCTGATAAAAGAATTATTTCTGTTTTACCTACAATAAAAAAATTAATGTTAAAAGGAGCTAAATTAATTTTAGCATCTCATTTGGGTAGACCTAAAGAGGGTGTTTATGATGAAAATTATTCATTATTACCTATTGCTAAAAAATTAGAATATATATTAAAATATAAAGTTAGATTAGTTTCTGATTATTTATATAATAATATTATTATAGGTAATGATGAAATTATTATGTTAGAAAATGTTAGATTTAATATAGGTGAAATATCTAATGATGATAAATTATCTAAAAGATATTCTGAATTATGTGATATATTTATAATGGATGCTTTTGCTACATCACATCGTAAACATTCTTCGACATATGGTATTTGTAAATTTGTTAATTTATCTTGTTTAGGTTTGTTGTTTTTATCTGAAATAAAAAACTTATCTAAAATTATAGATAAACCCAAAAGACCTATGGTTTCTATAATAGGAGGAGCAAAAATATCTACTAAATTAAATTTTTTAAATTCTTTAGCTAAAATATCTGATACTTTAGTTTTAGGGGGTGGTATTTCTAATACTTTTATAGCTACAAAATTTAATGTTGGTAAATCATTATATGAACCAACTTTTTTGGATGTAGCAAATGAAATGTTAAAAAAATATAATATTCCTTTCCCTGTAGATTGTAGAGTAGGAAAAGATTTTACAAAAAACGCATTATCATGAAATAAAGAGTTATTTGATATAGAATATGATGAAGAAATAATGGATTTAGGAGATAAAACTTTAAAGTTATTGTCTAATATAATTTTAAAATCTAAAACTATATTATGAAATGGACCTGTAGGAGTATTTGAATTTGTTAATTTCAGAAGAGGTACTGAAATAATATCTAAATCTATAATTAATAGTAAAGCTTTTTCAATTGTTGGTGGTGGTGATACTATAGCTGCAATAGAATTATTAAAAATAGAAGATAAAATTTCTTATATATCTACTGGTGGTGGAGCATTTTTAAAATTTATTGAAAATAAAGAATTACCTATTTTTAAATTATTAACTAAATAAAAAGTATAGATTATGAATAATTTATTTAAATTTATTAATTATGGTGTAATAAGTGGTGATAAGTTAATTAAAATATTTTCTTTTTTAAAAAAAAAAAAAATAGCTTTAGCAGCTATAAATTGTATAGATAATAATTCTATTAATTCTGTTTTAGAAGCTGCTAATAAGTATAATACAATTGTAATAATTCAATTTTCATTTTCAGGATCTAGTTTTTTTATAGGTAAAAATAAAGTTGATAAAAATGTATTTAAATCTTCTGTTTTAGGATCAATATTAGCTGCTAAATATATTCATGAAGCTTCTTTATTTTATAAAGTACCTGTAATTTTACATACTGATCATTGTATTAAAAATAATTTACAGTGAATTGATTCTTTATTAGAATATAATAAAGATTTTTTTTTATCATATGGTAAATCTTTATTTACATCTCATATGATAGATTTATCTAATTGTTCATTGAAAGAAAATATAGATATTTCTTGTTATTATTTGAATAAAATGAAAAATTTTAATTTAGGTTTAGAAATTGAATTAGGATGTGTTGGAGGAGAAGAAGATGGTTTAGATAATATTAATATAGAAAAAAGTAAATTATATACTAATCCTAGTAGCATATTATATGCATATAAGCACTTAATTAAAATAAGTGATAATTTTACTATTGCTGCTTCTTTTGGAAATGTACATGGTGTATATAATCCTGGTAATGTTATTTTAAAACCTAATATATTAAAACAAGCTCAATTACTAATAAATAATAAGTTAAATATAGTTAATAAAGAAATTAATATTTTAAATTTTGTTTTTCATGGTGGTTCTGGAACAGAAATTAAAATTATAAATGAATCTATTAATTATGGTGTAATTAAAATTAATTTAGATACTGATATACAATGATCTTCATGAAAAGGTATTTTAAAGTATTATAAAAAATATAAATATTTTTTATATAACCAAATAGGTAATCCTGAAGGAATTAATAATCCTAATAAAAAGTTTTATGATCCTAGATCATGAATGACATATAGTAAAAAATCTATAATTAAATATCTTAAAAATATTTTTAAAATATTTAATTGTATTAATTTATTAAAAAATTAATAATTATTAATTTTTAAAAATAAATAATAAATAATATAATTTTTTTTTTTTATTAATTGTTACTTGTTATTTGTATGTTATTAACTAATATAGATCCAGACATTATTTTAGAATTTGTGTTATAGTCATCACTCATGTTTTTAATATTTTTAAATAAATTAATTAAATTACCTGATATTGTAATTTCATTAGTATAAAATTTTATTTTACCATTTTTAATTCAATATCCTGATACACCTTTAGAAAATAATCCATTATTTATATTTATTCCTTGTCCTAATAGTTTATTAATATATAATCCATTATTCATTTTTTTAATTAATTCATTTAAATT
The DNA here is from genome assembly GCA_036689515.1 of Candidatus Stammera capleta. GTDB lineage: Bacteria > Pseudomonadota > Gammaproteobacteria > Enterobacterales > Enterobacteriaceae > Stammera > Stammera capleta_O. The sequence goes on along the minus strand of CP144846.1, from coordinate 177,808 downwards.
GATTTGTTTTTTATTTTTTATAAATAATCAATTATGTATACCTCCTGAATTAAATGTATTTTTTATATTTAGTTTTTTAGAATATTTAGAATTTAATATTCAAGTTTTTAAAATTCCATTTTTAATTAATGTATATTTATAAGTATTTAATCCTTCTTTATCAAAAGGTTTAGATCCTATTCCTTTAAATAAATTTGGATTATCTATTATGCTTAATCAATTTGGTAATATTTTTTTATTTAATTTTTTAGACATAAAAGATATATTATGATATATATTATGTCCTTTTAAAGATATTTTTAAGTAATTAAATATTTCTGTACTAGTTTCATTATTAAATATTATTGAACATTTTTGTGTTTTTATATGTTTTATTTTTTTCATATTTAATAATTCATTACATGTATTTTTTGGTAAATTAAATGAATTTTGTATTAAATCTAGTAATTTGTGGTTGATAATATATTTGCTTATATATTCCATATTATTATTTGGTAATTTTATATATGAATTATTAATAATAATATAATATTTATTAATATAATATTTCATATAATTAAAAGTATTAAATATAAAATTTATATATATATTTTCTTGAAAATTTACTCCATCACTAAATATTTTATTATTATAATTAATAGTATTATATTCAATATTTTTACATAAATTAATAATATTTATATTATTTATATAATCATTAAAAAAAATACCTAAATTTTTTTTATATTTTTTTTTAAATAAATTTATTGAGGGTAGAATATTATATTTATCTTTAGATATTTGATTTATATTTTTTTTATAATAATTAATACATTTTAATAATGTTTTTTTTTTATAATTATTACATAAAATAGTACATTTTTTTTTTTTTTTAAAAAAAGTTATATATATAAATTCATTATTTTTTATTTCTATATTTTCTATATTTTTATTTTTAATTTTTATTTCTTTTGTGTAATTTATTTTAATATTTATTTGTATATATGTTTTAGTATGTTTATATAAAAAATTATATATTTTAATAATTTTATGTTTATAAGTTTTTATTAGTTTTTTAATTTTCATATTTTAAATTATAATATAATATATTATATAATATATATAATATTTAATTATTTTTATAATTATTTTTAGGTAAATATAATGTTATTAAAAAAAGTTCCATGTGGTAATAATATACCTCATGATATTTATATCATAATTGAAATTTCTTATGGATCTTCATATGTTAAATATGAATTTAATAATAAATTCAATTTAATTTCTGTAGATAGATTTATAAAATCTCCTTTAGTTTATCCTTTTAATTACGGATTTATAAATAAAACTTTATATAATGATGGAGATTGTTTAGATGTTATATTAATTTGTAATTATAAATTAATTCCTGGAAGTGTAATTAATTGTAGACCTATAGGTTTATTAAAAATGAAGGATGAATCAGGTTATGATAATAAAATATTAGCTGTTCCTAATTATTGTGTATCTAATAAATATGATAATATTCAAGATATTTGTGATGTTTCAAAAAATTTATTAAATAAAATTTATTTTTTTTTTGAAAATTATAAAATATTAGATAATAAAAAATGAGTAAAAATTTATGATTGATATGATATAAATTGTGCTAAAAAGTGTATTTTAAATTCAATTAATAATTTTTTAAAACTAAAAAAAGATAAAAAATAATATTATTTTTTTTAATTAAAGGAGGATTATATATTAATCCTCTTCTTCTGTATTTTTATTATTGTTTTTTTTATTTATTTTTACTCCTGTTATTTTTAATATTAATATATATAAATTAATAAAATCTAGATATAACATTAATGCTCCTAATATTGAATATTTAATTAATTGTTCATTATGTTTTAAAATTATATTATTACCTATTTCTTTTAATTTTTGTGTATCTCAAGCTATTAATATAGTAAATATAATGATACCCAAATATGTTGTTATTCATATTAAATATTTACTTTTTAATCAAAAGTTTATTATTGTTGATAATAATATACCTACTAAAAACATTAATGCTAAATTTCCTGTTTTAGTTAAATCTTGTTTTGTTATATATCCTCATATACTCATTAAAATAAATATCATACTAGTTACTAAAAAACTTATATATATTGAAGAAAATTTATATATTAAAAATATACTAGAAATAGACATTCCTGTAATTAATGAATACGTAATAAATAAAATTATAGCTGTATTTGATGTTAATTTATTTATAGAGTTAGATAATATAAAAACAATTATTAATTGTAATGATAATAATATAAATATAAAAAATTTATTAAATAATATTAATTTAAGTAAAAAGTTTATTTTAGTGGTATATAGTGATGTTAAAGATGTTATTAATAATCCTAAAGACATTCAAGTGTATACATTGCTTATATATGTATATAACATATTATTATTAATATTATTATTTTTATAATTATTATTATATTTATTCATTATATTTTTCCTATTTTAAATTATTTTAAATGTAATTTTAATCAATTTAACATTTCTTTAAGAGATTTTTTTTTTATTTTTTTATTATAATTTAAGTTTTTTTTATTTAAAAAACTATGTTTAGCATTTTTATACGTGATAATTTTATTTTTTTTTAAATCAAGTTTTTGTGAAATTATTTTTATATCTTTTTTAGGTATTATGTTATCTTTTAATCCATAAATACATAAAATTGGTATTTTAATTTTATTTATAATATTTATAGGATTAATTTTATTTTTTGATTTAATTAAATTATATATTCTACCATATCATATTATTGATGTTTTAATATTTTCTTCATTAAAATATGAATATAATCATGTTATTCTTCCTCCTCAACTTAATCCTGTCATAGCTATATTATTTGATTTAAATTTATGTTTTGATCAAGATATTAGTGTATTTAAATCAGATATAACTTTTTTATCTGATAATTTGTTTATTTTATGTCTAAGTATATCAATAGATGTATTGAAATTTAAATTTGGAATTCTAAAAAATAATTCTGGAGCTATTGCAATATATTTATGTTTTGCCAAATATTTACATATGTATTTAATATTATTATTTAATCCAAAAATTTCTTCTATTACGATAATGATTCTTTTTTTATATATATTTTTATAATATTTATTATATGTAATATATATTGGTAATTTTTTATTATCTTGTGTTTTTATAAATATATTTTTTTTTTTAATATTTATTTTCATTTATATATTATAATAATTTAATTTAAAATTTAACTGTTTTAAAATATTTATTTTAATTTTTTTTAGTCATAAATATTTTTATTTGTTCATCTATTAAAGCATTAAATTTTGATTTTAATAATTTTTTACATTGTAAAATTATTTTATTTATTTCTTTTTCATTTAAAGTTTTTTTATTGCTTTGTATTATTAAACTTAATGTTATATTTTTTTTATTATTATGTTGTAATAGTTTATTAGTATAAATATTAATTATATTTATTTTTTTTATTATATTTTTATTTATATTTATACATTTTTTTATTATTTTGTTTATAGAAATATTATTATTAATAATTAATGTAATATCTCTTTTATTTTCAGGATATTTAGATATATTAAATATTTTAGTTTTTTTGGGATATAATATTTTATCAATATTTAATTCAAATAGAAAAATAGGATATTTAATATCTATATTAGTTTTTATATTATTTAATTTTCCTATAAATCCTATTTTTTTATTTTTAAAAAAAATATTAGAGTTTTGTTGTTTATCTAAAAATAAATAGTTACTTTTTTTAAATTCTATAAATTTTGATTTTTTTTGTTTTTTAAATAATAATTCTAAATCACCTTTTAAATCATAAAAATCAAAATAAGTATTTTTTATATTTCAATTATTAAAATATTTAAATCCACAAATTATAGCTGTAATTTTTGTTTTTTGTATTATTATATTTTTAATTAAATTATAGCATGTACCTATTTCGAAAAATTTTATATTATTATTTTGTCTTTTAATATTATAATTAATATTATTTATTATTCCTGGGATTAAAGATGTTCTTAAAATAGATATTTTTTTTGATAATGGGTTTATTAATTTTATATGTTTTTTGTTTGTTAATATAATATTTTCATTTTTTTTATTTGTTAAATGAAAATTTATTACTTCTTTATATCCTATATTTACTAAAAAAGTTTTAATATTATTTATTTTGTCAAATTTATTATTATTTTTTTTAATTATTAATTTATTAATAATTGGTAAATTAGGTATTTTATTATATCCATAGAATTTAACAATTTCTTCTATTATATCTTCTTTAATATTTAAATCATGTCTATATTTATGTTTATATAATAAAACATATTTTTTTTTTTTTATAATTTTATATTGTATATTTTTTAATATATTTAAAATAATATTTTTTTTAATATTTAAACCTATTTTTTTATATATAAAATAATATTCTAATTTAATTTTATTTTGTTTTTTAAAATTTTTATTTTTTTTAGTTTTAAATAATATTATTTTACTTTTATATGTTGATTTTAATAATAAAGATATCTCTTTTAAAGATATATCTTGGTTTTTTTTATTTATATTATTTATATATTGTATAATTGAATTTGATTTTTTTTTTATAAAATATTTTTTAATAAAATTAGTTGTAAATAATATAGATATTAAAATAATTTTTTTAGTATTTTTACTAGGTAAAAAAAAATTATTATAATAAATAAAATTATTTAATATATTTTTTTTTTTATATTTTAAAATAAATTTTTTTTTTTTAATATTTAAATATAATCTATTGTTTTTAATTTTTTTAAAATCTAAACATATAATTAATTGACCAAATTTGATTATGAAATAATTTATAATATCTAAAATATTATTATTAATTTTAATGTCCATATATTTTAAGGTTTTTATAATATAATTTGGTGTTTTAAAGTTATTAAAATTTATTTTATTAATAATTATATATTTATAGTTATGAAAATAATTAATATTATTAAATGATTTAATTTTTAAATTAAATTTAATATTTTTTTTGTTTTTTATATTTAGTTTTATATTTTTGTATATAAATTTTTTTTTAAGTAAAATACATATTTCTTTAGAAATATTAATAATATTATTACAATCAATTCTATTATAAGGTAAACTAATATTTAAAAATTTAATAACTTTACAAATAATATTTTTTTTATGTTTTAATATATAATATTTTTTATTATTAATTTTAATTTTAAATATATTAAATATTTTATTTTTTTTATATTTATTTTCAATAAAAAGTTTATTTATAAATAAATATTTTATTTTATTTTTATATTTATTTAAAATATTAACTTTAAAATTTATTTTTTTTTTTTTAAAAAAAAATATATAAATTTCATTATTTTTTTTAATATTAAAAATTTTTAATTTAATAAAATTATTAATTATAAATTTTTTTTTATTTTCAAATCCATATAAATTTAATAATTTATGTATTTTATTTAAATTTAATTTAATATTTATATATTTTTTAATTCAATATTCATAAAATTTCATATTATTAAAATTGATCTAAAAATTTTATATTATTTAAATATAATTTATTAATATTAGATATATTGTATTTTATCATTGTTAATCTTTCTATTCCTAAACCTAAAGCTAATCCAGAATATTTATTAAAATCAATATTTATATTTTTAAAAATTTTAGGATGAATTAATCCACATCCTAATATTTCTATTCATTTATTTTGTTTTGTTTTTATAAATATTTCTAATGATGGTTCTGTAAATGGAAAATATGATGGTATTATTTTAAATTTTATATTTTTATTAAAAAATAAATTTAAAAAATTTTTTATTATATATAATAAATTACTAAAATTTATATTTTTATCAACTATAAATATTTCTGTTTGATGAAACATTGGAGTATGTGTTTTGTCATAATCTTTTCTGAAAACACAACCTGATGTTATAATTTTAAATGGTGGTTTGTTATATTTCATATATTTTATTTGTATACATGAAGTTTGTGTTCTTAATAACAAATGTTTGTTAATTCAAAATGTATCATTTTTGTTTATTGATGGATGATATTTATGTATATTTAATAAACTAAAATTATATTTTTTATTTACTATTTCTGAACTACTTATATTATTAAATCCTAATTTATTAAAAATTTTTGTGATTTTATTTAAAGTGAGTGTTATTGGATGTTTATTACCATATAATAAATTTATTCTTCCTGGTAGTGATATATCTGTATAATTATTATTTTTTTCAGTATTTAATTTTATTATTTTATATTGATTATTAAATAAAATTAAAATTTTTTTTTTAAATTTATTAATAATTTTACCTATTTTAGGTTTTATATTTTTAGGTAAATTTTGAAACATTTTCATAATTTTTTTTAAGTATCCATTTTTACTTAAATATTTAATACGAAATTGTTCTAATGATTTTTTATTTTTTAATTTATATATTTTATTTTTAATTTTTTTAATGTTTTTAATTAAATTTAACATTTTAAATCAAATTATTAATATAAATATTTTATTTTGTATTTTTAACTATTGAAATTAAATTTTCAAATAAATTTATTTTTTTAGTTATTAAATTAGATAACATTTTTCTGTTTATTTTAATAGATAATTTGTTTAATTTATTAATAAAATAGTTATATGTTAATCCATAATTACGTACTGCTGAATTTATTTGTTTTATTCATAATTTTCTAAAATATCTTTTTTTAATTTTTCTATCTCTGTAAGAATATTGACCTGCTTTGATTACTGCTTGTTTTGCTGTTTTGTAACATTTAGATCTTGCTCCATAATATCCTTTTGCTAATTTTAATATTTTTTTATGGCGTTTTTTAGTTGTTGTTCCTCTTTTAATTCTTATCATATATTTTAATTTTTAAATTATACATTTAAGTATTTTATTTTTATTGATTTTATTTACAAATTTTTTTTTTTTAAGTTGTCTTTTTCTTTTTTTTGATTTTTTAGTTAAAATATGATTTACATTAGAATTTTTATATTTTAATTTTTTAAATTTAGTTAATTTTATTCTTTTTTTAATAGATTTAATAGTTTTTATTTTAATCATATTAGTTTATATATTTTAAATAGGTATAAAAATCATATTCATTTGTTTATTTTCTATTTTATTATTAAAAAAATCTAATTTTGCGTATTTATTTAGATCATTTTTAATTTTATTTAACATGTTTATAGCTATATTTTTATGTATTATTTCTCTTCCTCTAAATGTTAGAATAATTTTAACTTTATATTTTTTTTTTATAAATAACTTTATTTTTTTTATTTTTGTTTTATAATCATGTAAATTTGTATTAGGTCTAAATTTAATTTCTTTAGTTATTAAAATTTTATTTTTGTTTTTTTTAGAGTATTTTTTTTTTTTATATAAAAATTTATAATAATTTAATATTTTACATATTGGTGGATTAATATTTGGATTAATTTCTACTAAATCCATGTTTAAATTTTTAGCTATTTGTAGTGCTTTATCAATATTAATAATTTTTGATTTTTTGAAATTTTTACCAGTTAATCTTATAATTGAAGATTTAATATTATTATTTATATTATATTTATATATTTTAATGTTTTTTTTATGTATTTTAATAATTATCTCCTTTAAATATTTTTTTAGTTTTATGTTTTATTATTTTGATTATTTTATTAATGTGTATTTGTTTAAATTTATTTTTTTTAGTAAATCTAACATTAATTTTATTTAAAAATTTTTCTTTATCGCCGCATACTATCATATAAGGAATTTTTTGTAAAGTATATTCTCTAATTTTAAAATTTATTTTTTTATTTCTAAAATCACTTTTTATTCTAATAAAATTATATTTATTTAATTTTTTAAAAATTTTTATTGAATATTTTATATGTTTTTTAGATATATTTAATATAACTATTTGTATAGGAGTTAATCATATTGGTAATCAACCATTATTTTGTTCTATTAATATAGCAATGAATCTTTCTAATGATCCTAAAATTGCTCTATGTATTATTATAGGTTTTTTATTATAGTTTTTTTTATTTTTAAATGATAAATTAAATTTATTAGATAAATTAAAATCTAATTGTATTGTACCACATTGTCATTTTCTATTTAAATTATCTTTTAGTATAAATTCTATTTTAGGACCATAAAAAGCTCCATCTCCATATTTTATTTTAAATTTTATTTTATTTTCATTTAATATTTTTATGAGTTTATTTTCTGATTTAATTCAATTAATTTTATTTCCTATAAATTTTTTAGGTCTTGTAGAAATATTTATATTTATATTTTTAAATTTAAAAATAGAATATATTTCTTTAATTAAATTTATACAGTTTATAATTTCTTTTTTTATTTGTTTTTTTGTACAAAATATATGTGCATCATCTTGTATAAAAGATCTAGTTCTCATTAATCCTTGTAAAGATCCTGAAGGTTCATTTCTATGACATATTCCAAATTCTGCAAATCGTATAGGTAATTCTTTATAAGATTTATTTTTTAATTTATATAATTCTATATGTCCTAAACAATTCATTGGTTTAATGCATAAAGATTTATTATTATCTGATATAGTAAAAATAGATTTTTTATAATTTTTTCAATGTCCACTTTTTATTCACATTTTTTTATTTATTAAAAATGCTGTTTGTACTTCTTTATATTTATATTTTTTTAATTTTATTCTTATTAATTTTTTTATTTTTTTTATTATTATTAAACCATTTGAATTTCAAAAAATCATTCCAGGTGATTGTTTATTTATATGGAAAATATTTATATATTTATTTATTGATCTATGATCATTATGTTTATATTTTTTCATTATATAATATATTATTAATATTTATTTTATTCTTTTTATTATAATGTTAATTAGTATATAATTAAAATATGTGTTTTAAAAATCATTTGATATTTTCTATTTTTTTTAGTATTTTTTATATTAAAAGTTATAATATAAATTTCAATAATATGAATCTTATTCATATTATAACTATTAGTTTTTTATTTTCTTTATTACCTGATATAGATCATTATAAATCTTTTTTAGGTAATAAAATAAAATATGTTTCTGTTTTTATTTATAATTATTTAGGTCATAGAAAATTAACTCATAGTTTATTTTTTATAATATTATTATATTTTTTATTATTTAATATTAATGATTTATTTATGTTAAGTTTAAATACAAAATATGGAATTATAATAGGTTGTTTAAGTCATATTTTAGCTGATATGTTTACATATAGAGGTATTAAATTATTATGACCTTTAAATTTAAATTTTAGATTTCCTATATATTTTTTATTTAAAAATAAATTTTTTGAGTATTATTTTTGTGTATTTTTATTATTTAATATAATATTTTTAAAATGAATATTATATTTATTGAATATAATTAAAAATTTTTTATTTAATATAATGTTTTATGTTTAAATTATATCAATCTAATGATTTTATAATATTAGAAAATATATTTTTATATATTTTAAAAAAGAAAAATAAAAATAATAATTTAAAATTAAATATTTTAATTCCAAATAATAATTTGGCTTTTAAACTAAAGATGTTAATAGCTAAAAATTTTGGTATTTGTTGTAATATAAAATTTATTTTACCTATTAATTTTATTTGAAATATATATAAAAGTTTTTTTAATGAAAGTGTTAGTAAAAAATTTTTAAGTAAAGAAAATTTAATATTAATAATTATAAAAATATTACCTACATTATTAAATAAAAAAGAGTTTTTTATTTTTAAAAATTATTTATATAATGATAAAAATAGTTTGAAATTATTTAGTTTATCTAATAAAATTGCTGAATTATATGATAAATATTTAGTTTATAGATTAGATTGATTAAAAGAATGAGAAAAAGGAAAATTAATTAAAAATATTAATAATATAAATCAAATATGGCAATCAATTTTATGAAAAAATATTATTAATTTTATTAATTTAAATTTTAAATATAAATTAAATAGATCAAATCTTTATTTTAAAGTTTTAGATTTATTAAAATATAAAAATATATTTAAAAATAAATTAAATGATATTTTTATATTTAATGTTTTATTTTTACCTCCTTTATATTTAAATATTTTTAATAGTATATCTAATTATATAGATGTTCATTATTTTTTAATAAATCCTTGTAAAGAATATTGATATGATATTTTTTATCTTAAAAAAAATATTAAAAATTTATTATATTTTAATGATTTAGAATTTATAAATATTAATATAAATTTATTATATTATGGAAAAATTTTAGCTGAATATTTATATTTACTTAATAGTTATAACATTAATTTTTTAGATTTTTTTTATAAGAGATCTAATAATAATATAATAAATATTATTAAAAATAATATATTGTTTTTTGATGATTTATATAAAAAAGATAAATATATAAAAAAATTTGATAATTCTATAACTATAAAATGTAGTTATGGTTATATAAATGAAATTATTGAATTAAGAAATTATTTATTGTATTTAATAAAAGAATTAAATTATAAAGTATGTGATATTATTGTAGTAGTATCTGATATTAAAATTTATTATCCATATATAGAATCTATTTTTTTAGATATTAAATATAAAAAAATTTTACCAATTTTTATTATGGATGAAAATATATTATATGATGATATGTTATTTAATTTATTTATTAAAATATTAAATTTAAATGATATAAATTGTAATTTTAATGAAATATTAAATTTATTAAATAATGAAATTATTTTAGAACGTTTTAATATTAGTAATGATGAATTTCAAAGTTTATTAAATATAATTAATTCTTTTGGTAATATATCAGATATATCTAATATATTTATTAAAAATAAAAAATATAATAAAATATATAATGATAGTATAATTAATAAAATTAAGAATATTTTATTAGGATATGCAATTAATAAAAAATTTTGTGTATGAAATAAAATATATCCTTATATTACAATAGATAATAATTTTTTTCATGAATTAATTGCTAAATTATCTGATTTTATATTTAAATTTTTTTATTGAAAAAATGTATTTTATTTTAAAAATACTATAACTAGTTGAATAAATATTTGTGAATTAGTAATGTATGATTTTTTTCCTGAAAATATTATATTGAATTCTAAATTTTTAAATATACAAAATTGGAAAAAATTATTACATAGTGTTAAATTTAGTAAATTTAAAAATAAAATATCTATAGAATTATTTATTAAAATAATAAATATTTTTTTAATAAACAAAAAATATATAAAACAATATTCTATTAATCATATTAATTTTTGTTCAACATTACCTTTAAGGTCTATTCCTTTTAAAGTAATTTGTTTAATAGGTATGAATTCAAATGTATATCCTAAAAATTTTCAAATTTGTAATTTTGATTTAATGAATTTATATCCTAGATTAGGTGATAGAAATAAAATAGATAAAGAAAAATATTTATTTCTAGAGTATTGTATGTCTGTAAGACATAAATTCTATATTAGTTATATAAATTTTTCTTTTATAAATTTTTCTGTATGTTATCCATCTATATTATTAGATAATTTTATTTATTATATTAGAAATTTTTTAAATATTAATTTAAATATAAATAATACTTATAAAATTAAAAATTTTAATTTTATAAAATATAAAAAAAGTAAATATAAAAATATTATTTATGTAAATAAAAAAATTAATGAAATAAATAATATTAATTTAATTTATTTATTAGATGTTTATAAATTTTGATTTAATCCTTTGATGTTTTTTGTTAAATATTGTTTAAATATTAAATATTTAGATTTTAGTTTTAAAATTAATGATAAAAATTTTTTTTTAAAAGTAAATTTTAATAAATTTTATATTTTCAAAATAAATATTTTAAGAAATTTAATAAAAGGTAAAAAATTCAATAATAATTTTATTATATATATGCAAATATTAGGTTTAATACCTTATGGAACTTTAGGTAAAATTTTATGAAAAACAGAAAAAAATAAAATATTAAGTTTATTTAGAAAAATTAAAAATTTATATTGAGAAAATAAAATTATTAAATTATTTATAAATATTAAAAATATAAAAATATTAAGTTTATTAAAAATAAATATTTATAATGATCATATAAAATGAATGCCTAAAAATATTAATTTTATAGATATTTTATTATTTTGAATTGATCATATAATTTATTGTTATAAATTTAAATATAATGTTAGTAAATTATTTGGATATAATGGTTGTTTTATATTATTACCTTTAAATAAAAGAATATGTAAAGTTATGTTATATTTTTATATAAATGGTTTTTTATCTGGTTTAAAAAAACCATTATGATTTTTACCTAAATCTAGTAATAATTTATTATTTAAAATTTATGATTTTGAAAAAAAAAAAATTATATTAAATAATATTAAATCAAAATTAACTTTTTTAACATTAAAAAATACTATGTATGGTAATAATTTTTTAGATGGAGAATTAAATAATAGATATATTTATTATTTGATGAAAAGTATGAAATATAAAATTAATTATAATATTATAATAGATAATGCTAAAAAATGATTATTTCCTATTTTAGATTATTTGATTTGAAAAAAATAAAATATGATATATAAATATAAATATAATAAATTTAATTATTTAAATAGTATTTTATATAATAGAAATTTAATAGAATCTTCTGCTGGTACTGGAAAAACTAATATAGTATCATTATTATTTTTAAGATTTTTATTTAAAATTAATATAGAAAAATATTTTTTAAATTTAGAATTAAATAATATTTTAATAGTTACTTTTACTGATTTAGCAACATTAGAAATTAAAAATAGAATTTTAGAAAATATTAGATTATTAAAATTATCATGTATAAAAAAAATTTGTATAGATGATAAAATAATTGATATTTTTAATCATATAAAAAATATTCATAATATAGTAGATATATTAACTCAATTTGAATATCAAATTGATTTAATTTCTGTTTTTACAATACATAGTTTTTGTAAAAAAATATTATTTAATAATTTTATAGAATGTAATATAAATTATAATACTAATATAATAGAAAATGAAGATTATTTAATTTATGAATTAGTAATTTTATTTTGATATAAAAAATTATCTTGTTTATCTATTAAAATATTTAAAATTATATTATCTTATTGATCTAATCCTTTAATTTTATTTAAAGATATAAAATTAATTTTAAATTTTAATAATTTTAATTTTAATATTAAATTTAAATATAAAAATGTTAATTATTGTTATAAGGAAATTATAAATTTTATAAATGTTATAAAATATGAATGAAAATTAAATAATAAAGAAATATATATATATTTTAATAAATTAAAAATTAAAAATTTAGATAAAATTTTTAATGAAATTAATATATGAAGTAATATAAAAACTGTAGAATTTTATATTCCTAAAAATTTATTTAAATTAAAAAATAAATATATTAATTTTACTGATAATTATTGTAAATTAAATCATTTTTTTGATAATATTAAAATATTATTATTAAAAGTTAAAGATTTATATAATTTTATTTTAATTTTATGTGTTAAATTTATTTTTAAAAAATTAAATTTTATAAAAAATTATAAAAATTTAATTAGTTTTAATGATTTAACAAATAAAATCTTAAATTTAATTAATTTAAATAAAAAATTTGAATTATTAAATTTAATTAGAAAAAATTATCCTATTATATTAATAGATGAATTTCAAGATATTGATTATACTCAGTTTGATATTTTTAATAAAATTTATATAAATAATTTTTCTAAATTACAAACTAAATTAATTTTTATAGGAGATATTAAGCAATCAATTTATTCTTTTAGAGGATCCAATATTTTTAATTATATTAATATTAAACAAAATATGGATGTAATTTATACTTTTAATTTAAATTGACGTTCTTCTTATTACTTTAATAAAGGTTTGAATTATTTATTTAATAAAATTAAAAATCCATTTGGATTTTCTTTTATAAAATATAAAAAATTAATATCATATAATAAAAATTTATATATTAAAAAAAAAAAAAAAAATGATTATTCTTTTAAATTTTTTGTATTTAATAAATTTAAGTCATTAAATAAAAGAAAATATTTAGCTAAATATTGTGCTTTAAAAATTATTAAATTATTATATACTAAAAATAAAGATATATTTATTTATAATAAAAATAGAATTAAAAGAAATATTTTACCATCTGATTTATGTATATTAGTATATAAAAATTTTGAAATAGAAATTATTTTAGAAGTATTTAATAAATATAATTTACCAATTGTTTCTAATAAAATAAATAAAAGTATTTATTCTTCTTTAGAAGCAAAAGATTTGATCCTTATTATTAAAGCTATTTTATTTTCTTCATGTAAATCTAATTTAGTTAATGCTTTATTAACCCCTATTTTTAATTATAATATTTATATTGTTAATAAATTAATTAATAATATAAAAAATATAAATATATTAATTAAAAAATTTTATTTATATTATAAAATATGAAAAAAATATGGAATTTATTCTATGATTAATTTTTTAATTAAAGAAAATAAATTAAATTTTAGATATTTTAGTAATAAAAAAAAATATATTAATAATTTATTACATTTAGCTGAAATTTTACAAAAAATATCTTATGAATTTAAAAATTTTGAAAATTTATTGTTATGATTAGAAAATAAGGTGGTTAATATTAATAATTTTGATAAATTTAATAATTTAGATAGTATTAGATCTTTTAATAATCAAAATGATTCTATTTATTTATCTACTATACATAAATCTAAAGGTTTACAATTTAATATTGTTTGGTTGCCTTTTTTAATAATTTTAAATAAACATAAAAGATTGATATTTTATCATGATCGTAAAGAAAATGTTTTAAATATAGATTTATATAAAAATATTAAGTGTAAAAAATTAATGGAAGATGAACTTAAATCTGAAGAAATTAGATTATTATATGTAGCAATTACACGTTCTATATATCAATGTAATTTATTTTTATATAATATAAGCAATAATTGTGATGATTTTTATAAGACTTCTATTGGTAAAATAATATGTAAAAATAAAATATATAAATTTAAAGAATTATTATATTTAATGAATATTTTTAAAGAAAAAAATATATTTAATATTAAATTTATAAATATAGATAATTTTTTTAATGAAAATAAATTTATTAATTATAAATTTAGTAAAAAAACAAAAAATAAAATAAATTTTTATAAAAAAAAAAATAATATTTGTTATAAAAGAATATTTAATTATTCTAAATTAACTAAATTTTTAAATAAAAAAGATAATATTAATAATAATATTAATATTTTCAAAAATTTAATTAATTATAATGATATTAATTATTTTGTAGATTTACCTAAAGGTAAAAATTTTGGTAATTTTATACATTATGTGTTAGAACATATTAATTTTAATGAAAATTTAAATTTTACATTTTTATTATCTAAATTAAAAAAATTTAATATAAATAAAAAATTTATTTATATTATTAAAAATTTAATTTTAAGTTTTTTAAATGTAAAATTGAATAATTTAAATATTAGATTATGTGATTTAAATGTTAATTGTTTATTAAAAGAGTTTGATTTTTATTTATATATAAATAAAATTTTAAATATTAATGTTTATAACAGTATTATTAAAAAATATGATTATATATCTAAAAATTGTAATGATTTAAAATTTAATTATAAATTATATGGATATATTAATGGAGTTATTGATTTAATATTTATTTATAATAATAAATATTATATTATAGATTATAAAACTAATTTTATAGGAAATTATTATTATGATTATAATAATAATAATTTATTTAAATTTATGTGTAAAAATAGGTATGATATTCAATATCAAATTTATGCTTTAGCTTTACATAAATATTTGGTTTTAAAGTCTACTAATTATAATTACAAAAATAATTTTGGAGGTATTTATTATATTTTTTTAAAAGGTTTATTATTAAATACTAATTGTATTAGTTATACAGGAATTTATTATGTTAAACCTAAATTAAAATTAATTAATAAATTAAATAATTTTTTTAAAAAATAAATATTAATTTATGAAAAATTTAATTAATAAATTTTTATTAGATTCATATAAATTACAAGAAATAAAATTAATTGATATATATTTTGCTAAATTATTTGATGATGATAATAAATTTAGTGCTATTTTTATGTTATTTGGTTCTATATTAAGTTTATCAAGTAGATTAGGTTGTTTATGTTTACCTATAGATAGAATATTAAATGGTAATATATTTACTAATAATATATTAAAATTTTTATTTTTTTTTTTTAGTAATTATTTTAATATAGATACATGTATTAATTTAATGATTAAATATAATATATTAAGTTTTTGATATAGAAAACAATATACTCCTTTTATTATATATAATGAATGTATTTATTTATATAAATTTTGATATTATGAGAATTATATAGTTAATAAAATATTTTTGAAAAATAAAATATTTAATAATAAAATAAGTAATAAAATATTAAAATATAAAAATTTAATTAAAAAATTAGATATTGATGTTTTTACTATTAAAATTATTAATTCTATTATTTTCAATAAAATAACTATTATTAGTGGTTCTCCAGGAACAGGTAAATCAACATTAATAGTTAAGTTAATTATTTTTTTATATAAGATATTTGATTTTAAAAGTAATAAAGATATTTCAATTATTTCATTTACAGGAAAATTATCTTCTTTATTAACTTTATTTTTAAATAAATATTATATTTATTTTAATTTAAATGATAAATTTAAATCAAAATTACCTATTAAATGTTATACAATACATAAATTTTTAGGTTTTAATTATGTAAATAATTTTATTAAATATAATAGGAATAATAAAAAATATATTAATATATTAATATTAGATGAAAGTTCTATGATAGATATAAGTATGATGTTTAATATTATATCATCATTATATAGTTTTACTAAATTAATATTTGTTGGAGATCATAATCAAATAAGTTCTATAGAACCTTGTTCATTTTTTAATGAAATTTGTAAATATATTAATAATAATAAATATAATATTAATTTGTTACAAAATTATTTTCAGTATAATAAAAATATTTTTTTTTTGAAAAAAAATTATCGTTTTAATAAAAATATAAATTATTTTTTAATTTTAATTAAAGATAATAATTTAAATATGATAGAAAAATTAATAAATAAAAATAATTTTGAATCAAATATAGTTTTTTATGATTCTGAAAAAATTAGTTTTAGTTATATATTAAATTTATGTATAAATGAATATATGAAATATATTAATTATATTAATAATAATAGTTATGAATATTTAAATATATTAAAATTTTTTAATAAATTTAAAATTATTTGTATAGTTAGAGAAACTTTTTTGGGTGTTGTACATATTAATCTATGTATTAATAAGTTTCTTATTGAAAATAAATTAGTTAAAAATATTAGATTTTTTTTAAAACATAATTGTATACATTTTTTAGGAGAGCCAATAATTATAAATAAAAATAATAATGATTTTAAATTATTTAATGGTGATTTAGGTTTTTTTGTTTTAAATAAAAAAAAAAAATTAAGATTGTATTTTTATAATTATAAAAATAAATTACATCCTTTGGTGTTATTAAATTGAGAAAATTCTTGATCTATTACTGTTCATAAATCTCAAGGATCTGAGTTTAATACAATTTTATTATTATTACCAAATTTTTTAAATAATTTAGTTAATAAACAATTAATTTATACAGCTTTAAGTAGAGCTAAAAATAAAATAATTATTTATGGTAATAAAAATATTTTTTTAAAATTTCTTATGAAAGAAAATGTTTCTTATAATAATATAATAAAAAAAATTATATAAAATTTTATATTTTAGTAATTAATAAACATAATAATTCTAAATTATTTAATTTTAAATTATTAAAAGTTTTAATATTTTTATCATATTTATAAAACATATTTAAAATATCAATAATTTTTTTAAAATTTTTAAATTTATTTATATTTTTAATAAATCAATTAAATAATATATTTAAAAGTAATAATTTATTTATATTTTTATATTTAATTTTATAAAAAATTTTAGATATATCTTTTAATTTTTTTTTTTTTATATATTTAAGTAATTTTTTAATATATTTATTTTTATAATATTTTATTTCTAAAATATTAAAATTTTTATTATATTTATAATTTTTAAAAAAATTTAATATTTTATATTTTTTTTTCTTAAATTTTTTATTTACTAAATTAGTACATTCAAAATTAAATATAATATATATTTTTTTATTTTTAATATGTGAAAATATATGTTTATTACATAAATGAAAAAAATTTTGTATATATTCTACATAATTAATTATAATTAATTTTTTTTTATATAAAAAATTTTTATTTATTATGGTTGTAGTTATTATATTTCAATCAAATTTTTTAAATATAATAAAATTATAAATATTAATATTTATAATTTTTTTTTTAATTTGATCAATTAAAATATTTTTATATTTTTGTTTTTCAAATATATTATTTCCTATTAAATAATAATAATTATATTTTAATATATTTTTATTATTAAAATTTTTTTTCATATTAAATAATAAAATTAATTATTTTATTTTTAATAAATATTATTTTTTTTATTTTTTTATTTATAATAAATTTATTAATTATATTTTTATTATATATTTTATTTATAATTTTTTCTTTTTTAATATTTTTTTTATATTTAATTTTTATTAAATTTTTCATTTTTCCATTAATTTGTATTAAAATATTTATATGTTTTTTTTTTAAATATTTTTTATTATATTTAGGTCATGAAGTATAATCTATTATGTTTTTATTGTTTAATTTTTTTCATAAATAAAAGCATATATGTGGTGTGAATGGATAAATAAGAATAATTATTGTTTTTAATGATTTTTTGTAAAGTAGATATTCTTTATTATTAGATATTTTAAATAATTTTAATTTATTAGTTAAATTCATTATTTGTGAAATAATAACATTAAAATTTTTATTTTTTTTAAAATTTTTGTTAATTTTATATATAGTAATATTTAATAAAAATTTAAATTTTATATATTCTTTTTTATTAAAATTTGAATTGTTTTTATTAAATAATTTGATTTTTATTTTTTTAAAATTATATGTTAAATTTCATAATTTTTTTAAATATCTATAACAACCAATTATATTTTTATCATTTCATTTTAAATTTTTATTAATAGGTGCAGAAAAAATTATAAATAATCTTAATGTATCACTTCCATATTTTTTAATTATATTATTTGGTTCTATTCCATTATTTTTTGATTTAGACATTTTTTTAAAACCATCATAGTATAATTTTTTTTTTGTATTTTTTTCTAAATATTTAATTTTATTGTTTTTAAATTTAGTAATTATATTTTTATAATTAATTCATATTTTTTGTTTATTTTTTATAAAATAAAAAGTTTTGTATAAAACCATTCCTTGACATATTAAATTTTTAACTGGTTCTTTAGATTTTAATAAATTTATTTTATATAAAAATTTATGTATAAATCTTAGATATATTAAATGCATATTTGCATGTTCAATTCCTCCTATATAAGTATCAATTGGTAATCAATAATTAGCTTTTTTAGGGTTTATTATTTTTTTTTTATTTTTTAAAGATGTGTATCTAATATGATATCAAGAAGTTTCTAAAAATGTATCTAATGTATCTGTTTCTCTAATAGCTTTTTTATTATTAAAATTAGTATTTTTTCATTTATTATTTAATTTTAATTGATTTAAATTATTTTTATTAATTATTATATTTTTAGGTAATTTTATAGGTAAATGATTATAATTTAAATTTTTATATTTATTTTTTATGTATATAATTGGTATAGGCACGCCTCAATATCTTTGTCTAGATATTATTCAATCACGTAATTTAAATATTGTTTTTTTTTTAATTTTTTTGTTTAATAAATAAAATATTTTTTTTTTACTTTGTTTAATATTTAATCCATTAAGTAATTTAGAATTAATTAATTTTTCATTTTTATAATTTAATGGATTAAAATTTTTAAAAATTTTTTTTGTTTTAATTTTAAAAATTTTTGCAAAAATATATTGTTCTTTTATATATTTAGGAGTAAGTAGAATAGATTCAGTAGAATAATTAATATTAGAAAAATTAGTTATTCAAATTGATATTTTTTCTTTAGTAATTGGATTAACAGATTTTAATTTTGTTTTAAAAGCAAAATATTTTTTTTTTATTTTAATTTTTTTATTTTTATATTTAAATATATTATTTTTAATTGTATTATCAAAGTTTGATAATAAATTAATTATTTTATGATTTATAGATATGCAAATGCAAGTAGAAGCAGTAATAAATTTTAAATTTTTTATAAATATATTTATTTTTTTATTTATTTTTTGTATTTTAAAATTTAATTTATATATTTTTAGTTTACCTATTCATTCTTTTTGCATTTTTTTTATTTCTTTTGGTCAATATTTTAATATTTTTAAATCATTAAATAATATTTTTGAATATTTAGTTATTTTAATAAATCATTGAGATATATTTTTATATTTAATTTTATTATTACATCTTCAACATTTTTCATTTATTACTTGTTCATTTGCTAGAACAGTTTTGTCTTTATTGCATCAATTAACAATATCCAGTTTTTTATATATAAAATTATGTTTAAATAATTTTATAAATAATCATTGTTCTCATTTATAAAATTTAGATTTACATGTAATAATTTCTTTATTTCAATCATAACTATAACCTAATGATTGTAATTGTTTTTTCATATATTTTATGTTTTTTATAGTCCATTTATATGGAGATATTTTATTATTAATTGCAGCATTTTCAGCTGGTAGACCAAATGAATCTCATCCTATAGGGTATAAAACATTTTTATTGTTTAGTCTTTGATATCTAGCTATAATATCTCCTATAGTATAATTTCTGACATGTCCCATATGTAATTTTCCAGAAGGATATGGAATCATACATAAACAATAATATTTTTTTTTATTTTTATTTATTTTTGTTTTAAAAATTTTATTTTTATATCAAAATTTTTGTATTTTTTTTTCTATTTTATGTGAATAATATATTTTCATAATATTTAATTTTATTTTATTTATTGTTATTTATTATTCTATTATAAATGTAATTTATATTTATATTTTTTATTAAAATAAATAATTCTTTTATTTTAAATATAAATTTGTTATATATATAAAAATTAAATAATTTATTTAAATTGAATTTTTTTTTTTTTATTTTAGTTTTATTATTTTTGTGTAAATTAAAAGTATTAATTTTATATTTTTTAATAATTATTGAATAGTTATGTATTTTAATATATTTATTAGTTATTATTTTAATATTAATATTTTTTTTTTTAATAGAATCTAATATATATTTTTTATTATTTAGTAAGTAGTTTGATATATCTAAATGTATAATAATTTTTATTGTTTTAATTTTTTTATTATGAGATTTTGTAATTATATTTCTTAGAATATAAAGAGATATAGATTTAATATTTCTAATAGTACCTATTCCTTTACATATAGTACAAAATGAATAATTTAATTTTTTTAATGATAAATTTAATCTTTGTCTAGACATTTCTAATAATCCAAATTTTGATATTAATCCAATTTTTATTTTAGCTATATCATTTTTTATATTTTTTTTGAATTTTTTTTCTATAATTTTTTTATTATTTAAAATGTACATGTCAATAAAATCAATTACTATTAATCCTCCTAGATTTCTTAATTTTATTTGTTTAGCTATTTCAATTGTAGCTTCTAAATTAGTTTCTAAAGCAGTATTTTCTATATTTATTGATGTATTATATTTAGATGAATTTACGTCTATTGATGTAAGTGCTTCTGTAGATTCTATTGTTATTGATCCGCCAGAAGGTAATTTAACTTTTTTGTCAAATGATAGTTCTATTTGTTTTTCTATTTTAAAATAGTTAAATAATGGAAGTTTTTTTTGATATAATTTAATTTTAT
The DNA here is from genome assembly GCA_036689515.1 of Candidatus Stammera capleta. Taxonomy (GTDB): domain Bacteria; phylum Pseudomonadota; class Gammaproteobacteria; order Enterobacterales; family Enterobacteriaceae; genus Stammera; species Stammera capleta_O. The sequence goes on along the minus strand of CP144846.1, from coordinate 155,632 downwards.
TTATATATTTTAATTTATTTATTTGTTTTATATAATTTAATAATAATTTATATATTTTTAAATTATCTATTATAATTTCTTTGATATCTTTTATTAAATAATATTTTAATATTTTTATAAATATATTATTTTGTTTATATATTAATGATTTTGTATTATTAATTTTAAATTTTCTTTTTATAATTTTTCAATGTTTTAATTTTGAAGATATATCTAGTTGTAATATATTTATATTTTTTTTACATGCAGAAGTTCTAATTATTAAACCCATATTTTTAGGTAATATAAGTTTTTTACTTATATATTTTAGTTTTTTGATATATTTTTTTTTAATTTTTTTGGATATATATATTTTATTTTTATTAGGCATTAAAATAATATAATTACCTATTAATGTAATAAATGTAGTTAATGTTGCCCCTTTATTATTATGTTCATCTTTATTAATTTGTACTATTAGTTTTTGTCCTATATATAAATTATTTTCTATATTTTTTTTATTTATTAAATATTTTGATGATATATATTTAATAGGTAAAAAGCCATTTTTTGACTCTCCATAATCTATAAATACTGCATTTAAACTTGGTACTATTTTATTAATTTTTCCTTTATATATGTTATATTTTTTTTGTTTATTTTTATTATTTTCTATATTTAAATCATATAAATTTTTATTATTTATTACTGCTATTCTAATTTCTTCTTTTTGATTTGCATTAATTAATATTTTTTTCATATTTTAAAATTATATATTTTAATTTTTTTTTTTAAATATTGTTGTATTATATAAATAATAATTAATTAGTTTTTAATTAAATTTTATTAATAAAATATAATGTTAAAAAATGAATGATTAAAAAATTTTTTTTAAATTATTTAAAGATTAATAATGAAAATATTAATCAACGTATTGATAATTTTTTATTTAGAAATTTTAAATATTTATCTAAAAATAAAATTTATTCTTTAATAAGAAAAGGAAATATAAGAGTAAATAAGAAAAGAATATCACATAAATATAAACTTAATAAAAATGATATAATTAGATTACCTTTAATAGAATTAAAAGATGTAAATAAAAATAATGTGATTTTTTTAAATAAAAATGAAATTATTTTTTTTGAAAATAGAATAATTTATGAAGATAATTATTTAATTGTTATTAATAAACCTTCAGGAATTTCTGTTCATAAAGGTACCAATATATTATTTAATATAATTGATATTTATCGTTATTTAAGACCAGATATAAAATATTTAGATCTAATTCATAGAATTGATAAATATACATCTGGAATTTTATTGATATCAAAATGTAAATATTTTTTAATTAGTTTAAATAAGTATTTTGTTGAAAAAAAGATAATTAAAAAATATATTTTATTAGTATATGGATTATGGTCTAAAAATATTAATTTAATGGAAAGTTTTATTATAAAGAAATTTAGAAGAAGTTTTGTAATTTTTAATAAAATTAAAAATTCAAAGTTTTCTAAAACTTATTTTAAAATTTTGTATAAAATAGGTAATTTTACATTATTAAAAGCTTATCCTATTACTGGATGTAATCATCAAATTAGATTACATTGTAGTTTTTTAGGTTATCCTATTTTAGGTGATAAAATTTATAATCATTTAAATTTTTTAAATAATTTTAAATTAAAAATTAATAATAGACTATTTTTACATTCATATTTTATTTCTTTTTTTCATCCATTTTTAAAAAAAAATATTGAATTTAAGATAAAATTAGATAATGAATTATGTTATATTTTAAAGCTATTAAATAAAAAATTTAAGAGGATTAAATATAATGGCTGTACAAAAAAATAAAAAAAGTAAATCTAAAAGAGGTCATCGTAGATCACATAAACATTTACATTTACCTGTTTTATTTTTAAATAAAAAAACAAATAAATATAATTTATATCATCATATATCTGATGATTTCTATTATAGAAATAAAAAATTAAAATTAAAATAAAATTATTATTATAATTTTTTATAAAAATTTATCTTTATTAATATTTAGTATATATAGGTTTATAAAATAGATAAATGTACTTATAAAAAATAAAATTATTATATTAATAAGTCTATTTATTAATTTTAATTTAATAAAATCAATAAATAATTTATTTATTAATAATCATAATATTATATATAATATAGTGTTAGATATTATTATTTTTATTAAGAAATTTTTTCATTTATATACATGTTTAAACATATTATTTTTTTTTAAATGAAAATATAGTAAAAAACTATGTATATAAGATGATATGCAAAAAGATATAGCAATACCTAAATATTTAAATTTTTTAATATTGAATATATTTAATATTTGTAATATTATTAAAGAAAAAATAGATATTTTAGTAGGTGTTGTTATATTATTTTGAGAGTAAAAACATGGAATTAATATTTTAGTTAAAATAGATCCAGTTAATCCTATGGAATTTATTATTAATATTTTTGATATCATTAAAATATCTATATATTTTATTTTTCCATAACCAAATAATGTTATAATAAGTAATCTAGATGCAATAATAAAAAAAATAGAAATTGGTATACTTAACATTATAATTATTTTTAAATATTTATCTAAAAGTAAGTTATAACCTTTAATGTTTTTTTTATTATATTTATTTGATAATTTAGCTAGTAATATATTACTTGTGGTTATTCCTAATATACTTAATGGTAATTCTGTAATTTTATCTGCATAATAAATTCATGATATTGATCCTTCTTTAAAATGTGATAATAAATTATTATTTATAATTTGTGATATTTGATATATAGATACACCAAATATATTTGGAATGATTTTTTTATAAAATTGTGTCATTCCTTTATTTTTAAGATTTATTTTATTAATTGAAATTTTTATTGGAATATATTTAATATATATTTTTTGTATAAGTAATTGTATTAAACTGCTTATAATAATTGAAAAAGTTAATGATGATATTGAAATATTAAAATATTTATTAATTAATAAACTTATTATAATAATATTAATATTAGTTATTAAAGGTATACATATTATTGGATATATAAAATTTCATAAATTTAATATTGATGCAATAAAATGTGATAATGAAATTAAAATAATATATGGAAGATTCATTTTAAATAAATGTGTTGTTAAATAAAATTTTTTTTTATTTAAAAGAAATCCTGATGAAGTAAAAAATATTATTATTTTTGAAAATGTTAAACCAAATATAGTTAATACAACAATAGATATTAATAATATAAAATATATAGAACTAATAAATTCATTAATATTTTTTTTTTGTTTTTTTTCTTTATATTTACTTAATATTGGTATAAAAATATAAGAAAGAGTACTTTCAGTTAAAATTTTTTTAAAAATATTTTGTATTTTAATGGATGTATAAAAAGCATCTGTATACATGTTTATTCCAAAAATATTTGAAATAATTATATCTTTAATAAATCCTATAATTTTAATTAAAAAAGTTAATAAACTAATTTTAATTAGATTGAATAATATATTCATATTTATAGATAAAAATAATTTTATATATATTATATAATTGTTAAAATTTTTATATTAAATAAATTTTTGTTTTAATGAAATTAATAATTTTTTCTATAGTTATTTTTCTAACATCATTAAGATGTTTTAATATTTTTATTTTTTTAAAAAAATATATTATATTTAATTTTAAAATATATTTTTTGTTTTTATTATTACATAAAGCTATTATAATTGTTAGTATTCCTTTTGTTAATAAAGTATTACTATCTGCATTTAAGAAAATTAATTTTTTTTTATTTTCTATTTTTATTCAAGTATTACTATAACATCCATGTATAATATATTTAGAATTTCTTATATTAATATTATTTAATGGTAATTTTTTTCCTAATTCTAGTAAATAAAATATTTTTTCTTCTCAATTTGAACATAATTTTATGTCATTAATAATATTTTTAATATTTAATGAATTATTCATATTATTTAAGTGTAGTAATTATTTTTTTTAAATAAAATAAAAATGTATTTATATCTTTTTTGGAATTATATATAGCTATTGATAATCTACACATACCTGAAATATTATAAAATTTCATAATTGGAATTGCACATTGATTACCAGTGCGTATACAGATACCATATTTATTTAATAAGAATCCTATATCATAACAATGATGATTTTTAACATTAAAAGAAATTATTCCTATTCTAGGTTTTGAACCATATATTTTTATTTCAGGAATTAATTTTAATTTATTTATTGTATATTTAGTAATTTTTTTTTCATATTTTATTATATTTGTTAATTTTATGTTATTTATATATTTTAATGCATAATTTAAACTTATTATTGATTCTATATTTGGTGTACCGTATTCAAATTTTCATGGAGAATTAACAAAATTTATATTTTGTATATTATTATTTTTAATATTGATATTAGATATTATACCTCCTCCTCCATATAATGGATTTAGGTTTTTTAATATATTTTTTTTCCCATAAATTATTCCTACACCATTTAAACTATACATTTTATGTCCTGAAAATATAAAAAAATCACATTTTATTTTTTGTACATTTATTTTTATATGTGATATTGATTGAGATCCATCTATTATAGTTAATATATTATGTTTTTTAGCGATTTTAATAATTTTTTTAATAGGATTTATAACTCCTAATACATTAGATATATGTGTAATAGATATTATTTTTGTTTTATTATCTATTAAATTTTTTAAATTTTTTATATCTAATTTTCCATTTTTTTTTATTTTAATAATTTTTAATAAATAATTATATTTTTTTGATATTATATATCAAGGTACAAAATTACTATGATGTTCCATAATTGTAATAATAATATTATCTTTTTTTTTAATTAAAGAATTTGATAATATATTAGATAATAAATTAATTCCTTCTGTAGAATTTTTGGTAAATATTATTTCTTCTGGTGATTTAGCATTAATAAATTTTGATATACTAATTCTTGTTTCTTCTATTTTATTTGTATTAATGTTATTTAATGTATAAAATCCTCTATTAACAGAAGAATATGATGTTTTTAAAAATTTATTTATTTTATTTATAACTATTTTAGGTTTTTGTAAAGTAGTTGCATTATCTAAATATATAAATTTTTTATGATTAAATCTTTGTTTTAATATAGGAAAATCTTTTTTGATCTTTTTAATATTTAAGTTCATATATTTATTTTATAAAATATTTTAATAATTTATTAAATATAATAATTTTTAATTTTTTAATGTTTATTTTATTTATTATATTAATAATAAATGCCATTGATAATAAATTATTTATTTTTGTATTATTAATACCCTTTTGTAATAAAAACATTTTATATTTTTTATTAATATTTTTAATTAATATTTTGTGTTTACATATTGTTTTATTATTAAATATTTTTAAATATGGAAAACTATTAATAATTGAATTTTTATTTAAATTTAAATTAAAATTTTTTAAATATGCTATTGAATTATAAGAATTTTTATTTATATTAATTAGACCAATAAATTCAAATTTGCTTTTTTCTAATATTAAACTTTTATGTATTAAATTACTTTTAGATGATTTAAAGTTATGAATAATTTTATTTTTATATATATGATTATTTTTATATTTTAATATAGAAATATAATATGTGTTAATTTTAGATTTTTTTTGTAATATAATTTTAGAATAAAATTTAATATTTAAAATATTTCAATATATTATAAATTTATTTAATTGAGATTTTTTTTTAATATTAACATAATATTTTATGTTATAAAAAAAATTTTTTTTTGAATATATAAAATGAAAATAATTAACATAAGTATTTGATGATATAATTAACTTATATATATAATTATAATTATTTTTTTTATTTATTAAAATATGATGATCAATAATAGATATTTTATAATGATTTTTTATATTTAAAATTATTTTATAATTATTATTAAATTTTTTAGTATTTATAATAATAAAATATATTGGAATATTAATTTTTATATTTTTAAAAAATTTAAATTTTATTTTATAATATTTTTTTTTTTTATATATTTTATTAGAATATTTAATTTTTAATATTTTAGAAATATATTTATTATTATAAAAAATAATTCCGTCAAATATAAATATTTTTTTACATTTTATATTAAAAATACTTTTTTTAATAATTTTTTTTATTTTTTCATTAAATATATTGTTTATTTTGAATAAATTATTTATTTTTTTAAAAAATATCATTTTAAGAATTAAATAAATTATATTTTTATAGTATTTATTTTACCATTTTTTATGGTATGTATATATTTAGGATTAATATTTTTAATAAATTTTATATTATGAGTGATAATTAAAAATGATTTTTTTTTTTTTGTTAATTTTTTAATTATATAAATTAATATTTTAAAAGTTTTTTTATCTAAACTTGAATCTATTTCATCTAATATTATTAGTTTTGGATTTAATAATAGTATTTGAAGTATTTCATTTTTTTTTTTTTCTCCTCCAGAAAATTTTACATTTAAATCTTTTTTTAATAATTCTTTTGGAAAATTTAAAATTTTAATTTTTTTAAATAATAATTTTTTAAATTGTATAAATGATATTTTTTTTTTTTTTTTAGCTATTCTTATTGAATTTAATGATTGATATAAAAATAGTTGGTTGTTTAATCCAGGTATTTCTATATTTTCTTGAAATGATATAAATAAACCCATATGAGCTCTTTTTTCTATTGATAAATTATTAATTATCTTATTATTATAAATAATGTTTCCTTTATTAATTATAACATGTTTATATCCAGCTATAGTTAGACACAATGTGCTTTTTCCAGATCCATTACATCCTTTTAAAATATGAATTTCTCCTTTTTTAATATTTAAATTTAAATTATTTATAATAGTTTTATTTTTTATTTTAATTTCTAAATTTTTTATTTTAAGTAAATTCATAATTTTATATTTATTTTTATAAAAAAAACATAGATTTTGCTTCTATATAAAATTCATAAGGTAACATTTTTAATATATTTTCACAAAATCCATTAATTAATATTGATAATGCATTATTGTAATTTATTCCTCTTTGTAATAAAAATAATAATTGTTTTTTTTTAATATAAGAAAAAATTGTTTCATGTTTTATTTTAGAAGTATTATTATTAGATTTAACAGATGGAAAAGAATAAATTTTACTATTATTATTAAGTAATAATGAATCACATTTAGTAAAATTTTTTGAATTATAAGAGTTTTTATCTATTTTAACTAAACTTCTATAAGTATTAGAACTTTTATCTAAAGATATATTTTTAGAAATTATTATTGATTTAGTATTATTACCTATATGTATAATTTTAGTACCAGTATCTGATTGTTGTTTAAATTTAGTTAAAGTAAGTGAATAAAAATTACTTTGTGAATTATTACCTAATAAAATAGTACTTGGATATTTTCAATTAATATAAGAACCTTTTTCAATTTGTATTCAAGATATTTTACTTTTATAACCTTTGCATATTGCTCTTTTATTTACTAAATTTATTATACCATTTTTTTTATATTTATTACCTGGATATCAATTTTGTATAGTACAAAATTTTATTTTAGATTTTTTATACAAAATTATTTCAACAACTGCTGCATGTAATTGATTACTAGTATTTATGGGAGCTGTACATCCTTCTATATAATTTAAATGAGAGTTTTTTTTTAAAATTATAAGTGTTCTTTCAAATTGTCCTATATTAATAGTATTTATTCTAAAATATGAAGATAGATCTATAGGACATTTTATATTTTTAGGTATATAAATAAATGTTCCATCTGAAAAAACACAGGTATTTAATGCAGAATAAAAATTATCTTTTATATTTATAATTTTACACATATATTTTTTTATTAATTTAGGATATTTTTTAATTGCTTGACTAAATGAACAAAAAATAATTCCTAATTTTAATAATTTTTTTTGATATGTAATATTAATAGAGTTAGAATCTCATATAGTATCTATACCGATATTTTTTTTATTTATATTTAATTTATTTAATATATTTTTAATATTAGATTTATTTATTTTAGGATATGAAAAATATTTATATTTTTGATAATTTATTTTTTTAAATTTTCCGTTAAATCAGTTGGGTTCTTTTTTTTTTTTTCAAATTTTATATGCTTTTAGTCTTAATTTTAATATTCAATTAGGTTCATTTTTAATTTTTGATATTTTTTTAATTATTTTTTTATTTATTCCTAAATTAAATTTATTATTTTTAAAATTAAATATGTTTTTATATTCTTTATTAAAATATTTTATTTTATTTAACATTTAATATTATTAATTAAATAAATTAAATTATTATATAGTATTAATACAAGGTTTATTGTTTATAATATTATAAATATTATTTAATGTTTGATTACATATATTTATTAAAGATTCTTTAGTTAAAAAAGCTTGATGTGGTGTTATTAAAATATTATTATATGATAATAATATATTTAGTATATCATCTTTTATAATTTTATTAGATTTATCATAAAAAAATATATTTTTTTCATATTCATATACATCCATAGCAATAGAACCAATTTTTTTATTTTTAATTGATTTAATAATTTCTTTTGAATCTATTAATTCTCCTCTACTAGTATTAATAATAATGACATTTTTTTTCATTTTATTTATACTTTTTTTATTAATCATATGATAATTATCTTTAGTATAAGGACAATGTAATGTAATTATATCTGAATTTTTATATAAATAATTTAATGAGGTGTATTTAGCATTATATTTATTTATTTTAGATGATTTAATTATATCGAAAGCTAATATGTTCATATTGAATCCTTGTAATATTTTTATTAATTCCATTCCTATTTGTCCTGTACCTATAATACCTATAGTTTTATTTGACATATTAAATCCTATTAAATTATTTAATTTAAAATTTCTATTTTTAGTATTTTGATATGATAAATATATTTTTCTATTTAAATTTAATATTAAACTTAAAGTATATTCGGCAATGGATCTAGGAGAATAATATTTTACATTAATAACTTTAATATTATATTTTTTTGTTAGTTGTAAATTTACATTATTAAAACCTGAACATCTTAGTGCTATTGTAGTAATTTTATATATATGAAGTTTTTTAACAATTTTTTCATTATTAATGTTATCATTAACAAAAATACATATGTGATTATAATTTTTACATTTTTTAATTGTATTTTCATTTAATTGTTTTTTGGTATATTTTATATTGAATTTATATTTTTTATTTATTTTATTAAAAATTTTTATTTCATATTTTTGGGCACTATAAAATAATATTTTTTTCATTTTAAATTTTATTTTTATTATAATAATTTTAATTATATAATATTTTTATAAATTTAAATTTTTTTTTTGAAAAAAAAATTTATATAATTAATGTATAATAAATATTATTTTATTATAAAATTTTTTAATATTTATGTTTATAATGTCTTTTGATTTTGGAATTAATTATATTGGTATTGCAGTAGGTCAAAGTTATACCAAAACAGCTAATCCTATTAAATGTATACAAGCTAAAAATGGTATACCTATAAATTGATATGAAATAGAAAATATAATTAATTTATGAATTATAAAAATAGTAATAATAGGTTATCCTATAAAATATAGTAAAAAAAATAAAAATTTTATGAAAAATATAAAATTTTTTTCTAATAAATTAATAAATAAATTTGATTTAAAAGTTTTTTTTTCTGATGAAACTTTTACATCATGTTATGCTCGTAATTATATAAATAATAATTTTAATTTTTGTCATATTTTTTATAATAATTATAATATACATACTATTTCTGCTGTTTTAATTTTAGAAAGATGATTAAATTTATATACATAATTATTTTGAATTTAAATTTAGTAATCTTAATTTGAAAATTAAATATGAAATATTTATAGGTAAATTACATTCTATTTTAATAAAATTTTTATATATAGGATGTTTGAATTTTAATAAATATGAATGTAACATTTGACTATTAATATTTTTAATTATTTTTTTTATATTTTTAGGTATGTGAAAATTTTTTATATTTTTATTTGTATATATTTGTTCTCCTATTATAGGATGTTTAATATAATTCATATGTGTTCTAATTTGATGAGTTCTTCCAGTATGTAATTTTATTTGTAAATAAGTACAAAATTTAAAATTTTCAATTATTTTATAATATGTAATTGATTTTTTACCTAATTTATTTATTGACATATAATTACGTTTATATTTATGTCTTTTAATAGGTTTGTTAATAAATCCATTTTTTTTTAAATTACCATATACAATTGTTTTATAAATTCTTAAAATTTTTTTTTTTTTAATATTTTTTTTTAATATAAAATAACTTTTTTTATTTTTAGATATTATGAGTAATCCTGTAGTATTTTTGTCTAATCTATGAATAATTCCATAATTAGGTAAATTTTTATTTTTATATATTAATGGATAATGATAAATTAGTGAATTAATTAATGTATTTTTATTTTTTATATTGTAATTGATAGAAGAATGAACAATTAAATTTTTTTGTTTATTAATTATAATTAAATATTTATCTTCATAAACTATATTTATAGGAATATTTATTGGAATATATTTATTAATTTTATTAATATTTGATATATTTATTATATCATTTTTTTTAATTATTTTACTTGGTTTATTTATTATTCAATTATTTACACTTACATTATTATTTTTTATTAATTTTATAATTTTATTTCTAGAGTATTTTTTAATTATGTTTTTTAAGTATATATCTAATCGTATATTAGAATTATAATTTTTTAAATTTTTATTAAAAAATTTCATATATTTTAAAAATTAAAATTATTTTAATATGTATATTAAATGTTATTTTATTTTCCTATACAAAAATTATTAAATACATCATTAATGATTTTATCTGATGTAAATTTTTTTTTACCTAAAATTTTACTTAAATATTTAATAATTGAATAAAATTCATATTTAATTATATCTAATGATAAATATTTATTTGAAAAATATTTTTTAATTTTTTTAATAGAATATTTAGTTTTTTTAATTAATTGTATATTTTTTTCTTGTATATGAAAATCATATTCTATATTATTTAAGCATTTTATTTTTTTTTTTATTAATTTAAATAATAAATTTATACCTATAGATTTTTTAATAGATAAATTTATTAAAAAATAATTTTTTATTTTATATATTTTTTCTTTTTCATTTGTTAAATCAATTTTATTTCTTATTAAAATAATAGTATGATATTTTTTAGTTTTAAATAAATTATTAAAATTTTTGATAATATTCTTAAATGAATTATTTTCAGCATTTTCAATATAAATAATTATTCTAGAAGTTTTTAATTCATGAAATATTTTTTTTATACCTATTTTTTCTATAATATTTTTAGTTTCATGTATACCTGCTGTATCTAATATTTCTATTTTTATATTATTTATATTTACAAAATCTTTTATAATGTCTCTTGTAGTACCTGGAATATTAGTTACTATAGAATTTTTATAATTAGTTATTTTGTTCATTAAACTTGATTTTCCTACGTTTGGTGGTCCAACAATTATAATTTTAATTCCTTGTTTATAAATATAGTTAATATTAAATTTTTTATATAATATATTAATATTATTATTTATATATTTTATTTTATTTTTAATTTTTAATTTATATTTGTTTTTAATATTATGTTCTGAAAAATTAATTTCTTTTTCTAATATAATTAGAATATTATTAATTATATTTAATATATTATTTATTTTTTTTGAGTAACTACCTTTTAAAATATTTGTTAATATATTAATTTGATGTTCAGAATTAGCTTTTATTAAATTATTTATAGATTCAGCTTGTAATAAATCAATTTTATTATTTAAAAATGCTCTTTTAGTGAATTCACCTGGTAATGCTAATCTAATATTTGAGATTTTTAGATTTAATATATTTTTAATTATTATTTCTATTATTTTTTGTCCTCCATGACATTGAATTTCTAAAATATCTTCTCCTGTAAATGAATTAGGAGATTTATAATAAATAGATATACCTTGATCAATTATTTTTCCATATTTATTTTTAAATAAACAGAAATTAGCATAACGGTTTTTGGGGGTTTTATTTAAAATATATTTAGATAAAATAAATGATTTATTACCAGATATTCTAATTATTCCTATACCTCCATTTCCTACAGGTGTAGATTGAGCTACTATTGTATCTATAAATTTCATTATTTTAAAGTATATATAATTATTTTAATTAAGATTTGATAATTTTCATATATTATTTATTTTTTTTTTTAAATCATATTTAGTTATATTTAATATATTTTTTTTTATAAAAAAAATAAAATCTTTATTTTTTATTAAAAATTGATTAATTCTGAAATTTTCATATATATTACGTTTAATTTTATTTCTTTTTGTAGATAGTTTTATATTTTTTTTTTTAATAATTATTTTAATTCTAGGATATTTATAATAATTATTTCCAATTATTAAATTTGTTCATTTATATTGTTTTTTTAAAATTATATTAGTATATTTAATACATTTCATTTTTTTTTTAAATGTATATTTTTTATTTTGATAATGTTTTTCTTTTTTTTTTTCTTCTGTTTGATAATATTTTTTTTCCATTTTTATTTAATTTTCTTTTTAAAAATCCATGTGTTCTTTTTTTTTTAATTTTAGATGGTTGAAATGTTCTTTTCATATTATTTTAATAATTTTTAAATAAATTATATTATAATTTATTTAATGTAATATAATGATATTTATTTTGTCAAATAATTTTAAATTTAAATATATTTTTTTTTTAAAATATATTATGTTTTTAAAAATTAACTCAAATAATTTTATAATATAAATATGAAATTTTTAATAAAGATATCTAAATTTATTAAATTATTATCTAAATTTAATAGTTGTATTTCAGTTAATAATAAGAATCCTATATTATCTAATGTATTATTAGAATTAAAAAATAACATTTTGTTATTTACAATTACTAATTTAGATACTGAAATATCATATAGTTTGTATTTAAATAGTAAATATATTTTTAAAGAAGGTATAGTTACTGTAAATATACGTAAATTATATGATTTGTGTAAAACATTTAGTTTAAAAGATAAAATTTTGTTTGAATTATATAATAAATATATAAAAATAAAATTTTTAGATATTAATTTATCTTTAGTAACATTACCTATTAAAGATTTTCCATTATTGACTAAAAATAGTTTTTATTTTTTATATAAAATAGGTATATATAATTATTTATTGAAAAAAATTATATATTCAATTTATTTTTCTATTGGAAGTAATGATTTACATAATTGTGTTGATGGTATGTTAATAGAATATTATAATGGATATTTTTTTTTTGTTACTTCAGATAGTTATAGAATGTCTATTTATAAAGTATCTAATAAGTTAATAAATTGTTATAATGTACAAGAAAATTTTTTTTTTATATTATCTAATAAATTAGTTTTAGAATTGTTTAAATTTTTAGATTTAATAGATGATAATGAAATTGTAGTTATGAATATTAATAAAACATTAATAAGAATTAATTTTAATAATTTTGTTATTTATTCTGGTTTATTAAATGGAATATTTCCTGATTATAAAATTTTATTATTAAAAACAAAGAATTTTTATAATTTAAAATTTGATATTTTAAAATTAAAATCTTCATTAACACGTTCTTCTATAATTAGTAGTTATTCTTTTAATTATGTTACTTTAAAATTTTATAAAAATATTTTAAGTATTTATTCAAATAATACATTTTCTGATGAAATTAAAGAAAATATTAAAATAAATTATAGTGGTAAAAAAGTTATTATTAGTTTAAATGTTAAATTTATTTTGGATATTTTAAATACAATTAAAGATTCAAATGAAATTAATTTATGTTTTAAAAATAAAAATTCTTTATTTAAGATAAATTATAATAGTAATAAAAATTTATTTTATATGATTATGCCTATAAAATTATAATTAATTTATAATTTTTAAATTTATATTAAGAAGGTAATATGTTGTTAAATAAAAATAGAAATAGTTATAGTTCTAAAAATATAAAAGTTTTAAAGGGTTTAGAAGCTGTACGTAAACGTCCTGGTATGTATATTGGAGATACATATGATGGTACAGGATTACATAATATGGCTTTTGAAATTATAGATAATTCTATAGATGAATCTTTAGCTGGTTTTTGTACTAGTATTATAGTTAAAGTACATAAAGATAATTCATTATCTGTTTTAGATAATGGAAGAGGAATTCCTGTAGATATGCATAAAGAAGAAAAAATTTCTGCTGCACAATTAATAATGACTGTATTACATGCAGGAGGAAAATTTGATAATAATACTTATAAAATTTCAGGAGGATTACATGGTGTAGGTATATCAGTTGTTAATGCTTTATCAGAAAAATTAAAATTAAAAATTTATAAATATAATAAAGTTTATTATCAATTATATAATTACGGAAAACCCAAGAAAGATATTTTAATAATAGGAAATACTAAATATAGTGGTACTTATATACGTTTTTGACCAGATAAAAATATTTTTTTAAATTCTATTAAATTTAAATATAAAATTTTATTTAAAAGATTAAATGAACTTTCATTTTTAAATCCTGGATTAAATTTAACTTTAATAGATAAATTTGTTAATAAAAAATATGTATTAAATAATAGTGGAGGATTAAAATCTTTTTTAAAATATTTAATAAAAAATAAACATGTTGTTAATAATAAATTTTTTTATTTTTTGATTAAAAAAAATAATTTTATTTTAGAAGTAGTTTCTACTTGAGTTAATTTTTCAAATGAGAATATATTATGTTATACTAATAATATCCCTCAAATAGATGGTGGTACTCATTTAATAGGATTTAAATATGCTGTTACAAGAACTATAAATAATTATATAAATAAAGAGTTTTTTAATAAAAAAACTAATTTTAATATAACTGGTAGAGATGTTAGGGAAGGTTTATATGCTATTATTTCTATAAAATTTTCTAATCCTAAATTTTCATCTCAAACAAAAGATAAATTAATTTCTTCAGAAATAAAAAGTTTTGTAGAGAATTCAGTAAATACATATTTATTAGATTATTTGTTAGAAAATCCTATTGAAGCTAAATTAATAATTAATAAAATCATTAATTCATATAAAATTAGAGAAGCTGCTAGAAGAGCTAGAGAATTATCTAGAAAGCAATCTAATTTAGATTTATCTTTAATATCTAATAAATTATCTGATTGTCAGGAAAAAAATCCTTTATATTCTGAAATTTTTTTGGTAGAAGGTGATTCAGCAGGTGGATCAGCTAAACAAGGAAGAAATAGATTATATCAAGCAATTTTACCATTAAAAGGTAAAATTATTAATGTAGAAAAAACTAGTTTAGATAAAATTTTATCTTCTAAAGAAATAAATATTTTAATATCTGTTTTAGGTTGTGGAATAGATAATAATAATTTTGATATTAGTAAATTAAGATATCATAAAATTATTATTATGACAGATGCTGATATAGATGGAGCTCATATACGTACTTTATTATTAACATTTTTTTATAAATATATGAAAGATTTAATTTTAAAAGGTTATTTATATATTGCTAGACCTCCTTTATATAAAATAACGAAATTAAATAAAAATTTATATTTAAATACTAATAATGATTTATTAAAGTATAAAGTAATTTTTTTATTTGAAAATATTAACATATATAATATAAATAATATGTTATTATTAAGTTATAAAAAATTAATTAAAATAGTTTTAATATATATAAAATGTTTAAAATATTTTAATGATTTTAATGATTATTTATGTAATTTCATATTACAGAAATTAATGTTTTTTGAATTAATTGATATAAATAATTTGAATAAATGTAATAATTGAATTGTTGATTTTATTAGTTTATTAAATATTAATAATTTAAATATTAAAATAAGTGGTAAAATAATTTATAAAGATAAATTATTTAGTGGTATAAAATTTTATTTAACAAATAAATTTTTTAATAAAAAAATTTTTATAAATAATGATTTTTTTAGTAATGATTATTTAAATTTTATAAAATATAGTAAGTATTTATTTTTTTTTAAAAATATTACTGATAAATATATTATTTTAGGAAATAAAAAATTTTTTTTTAATAATTTTTTTGATTTAATTAATTTTGTATTTAATAATAAAAAAAA
Organism: Candidatus Stammera capleta; assembly: GCA_036689515.1. GTDB lineage: Bacteria > Pseudomonadota > Gammaproteobacteria > Enterobacterales > Enterobacteriaceae > Stammera > Stammera capleta_O. The sequence goes on along the minus strand of CP144846.1, from coordinate 139,283 downwards.
TAAAATTAATATTCAACGTTATAAAGGTTTAGGTGAAATGAATCCTGATCAATTATGAGATACTACTATGAATCCTAATAATAGATTTTTATTTAAAATAAATATTAATGATATTGAAAAAACAAATTTATTATTTAAAGTATTAATGGGAGATAATATTAAATCTAGAAAATTATTTATTAAAAAAAATATTTAAATATAAACTCCTCCGACTGGATTCGAACCAGTGACATACGGATTAACAGTCCGTTGTTCTACCAACTGAACTACAGAGGATTATAATATTTATATTATATATTAATTTTTTATTTTGTCAAAATTTTTATAAATTATTTATATATAATTAATAATATATAGTATTATTATATTTAAAAGTGGGATGTCTGAGAGGCTTAAAGAGCATGTTTGGAAAACATGTATACTATAAATGTATCAAGGGTTCGAATCCCTTTCCCACTGTTAGTTAAAAAAAAATAAAAATAAATAATATATTAATATTAATAATATTTGGTAATTATATATATGGTTATTATACGTTTGTCTCGTTATGGTAGAAAAAAAAAGCCTTTTTATAATATTGTTGTAGCTGATAGTAGAAAATTTAGGAATGCAAAATTTTTAGAAAAAATAGGATATTTTAATCCATTTTTAAAAAACAATTCTAAATTAAATAATATTTTTATAAATTTAAATAAATTAAATTTATGGATTAATAATGGCGCTAAAATAACAAAAATTGTTAAACATTTAATAAAAAAGTTTAAATTATTAAATAAGAATGAATAAATTAGAATTTTATTTTTTAATTAATAAATAATATTTAAAAAATAATATGCAAATAAATTTAATTACTTGTAATCCAAATTTTTTTAAATCAACTTTTAAACATGGTTTAATATATAAAGCTATTTTAAAAAAATTATTATATATTAATTTTTATAATCCAAGATTTTTTTTAGATAAAACAGATAAGAATATAAATGATAAAATATATGGTGGTGGTTCTGGAATGTTAATTAAAGCGAAACCTTTATATAAAGCAATTAAACATGCTAAATTAAATTCTAGTAAGATATGTATTGTAATATATATGTCACCTCAAGGAGTTATTTTAAATAAAAAAATTATTATAAATTTATTAAATTATGAATCAATTATAATAGTATGTGGTCGTTATAATGGTATTGATCAAAGAATAGTTGATAAATATATAGATATTGAGTTATCTATTGGAGATTATATATTAAGTTGTGGAGAAATATCTTCTTTAGTTTTAATAGATTTATTAATTAGATATATTCCAGGTGTAATTAATAATATACAATCATGTTATAATGATTCATTTACATTTAATAATGGTTTGTTATCTTGTTCAAATTATACAAGACCAATAATTTTTAAAAATATGTATGTTCCTAAAGTATTATTATCTGGTAATCATAAAAAGATTATTAAGTGAAGATTAAAATCTTCTTTAGAAAATACTTTAAAAAAAAAATCTTATTTAATAGAAAAGAAAATAATTAATGAAAAATAAATTAATACAATATATAGAAAATAAACAAATGAATGTTAATTTTCCTTTTTTTAATTCTGGTTATTATTTAGAGGTTAAAATTTGAGTTATAGAAGGTGAAAAAAAAAGATTACAAATTTTTGAAGGTTTAGTAATTTCTAAAAAAAATAGAGGAATAAATACTTCTTTTACTGTTAGGAAAATATCTAATGGTGAAGGTGTAGAACGTGTTTTTCAATTATATTCTCCTATAATTTATTCAATAGTTATAAAAAATAAAAGAAAATTTAGAAAATCTAAATTATATTATTTACGTTTTAATAATAAAAAATTTTTAAAAAGTTTGTAGATTTATTAAATAAAATTTTTAATGTTAAAAATTATTATTTAAAAATATATTTAATAAATTATTTTAAATAATAAATTTTATTTTGTAAACATTAAAAATTTTGTTTTTAAAATATTAATATTATAAATTTATTTTTAAAATTTATAATTTTTAATTTTTATTAATAAAATAAATAATAAATTTAATTTTATTATTTATATTTAGTAGCTTGTTGATTATATGTTTTTGAAATATTGAATACTATTTTGTTTTTTATTAAATAATATTTTACTTTATAAAAATATAATAATATTATATTTTTCTTATTTATTTTTTAAGAAATTTTATAAATTTTTTCTTTTTGTTTTTTATAAAAAATTTATTAATTATAATAATATTATTTTATATGATATAATTTTTTATGTGTTATTATTTTTATTTTTTAATTTAATATTTGAAATATTAATTTATTCATTAAAAATGTATATGTTATTATATTTTATAATATTAATAATGAATTATTTTTTTATTTAATAAAGTTGCGGGGATTGGATTTGAACCAATGACCTTCGGGTTATGAGCCCGACGAGCTACCATACTGCTCTACCCCGCTATTATTATATAATAGCATATTTTTTTTAAAAAAAAAATATATTTTAATAAAAATTTTATTTTAATTTAAGGTTTAATAATAATATGAGTAAAATAAAGAAAATTATAGGTAGAGAAGTAATAGATTCAAGAGGTTGGCCTACAGTAGAAGCACAAGTAGAATTAGAAGATGGAAGTACAGGTATAGCTATTGTTCCTTCTGGTGCATCTACGGGAAGTAAAGAAGCATTAGAATTAAGAGATAATAATAATAATTATTTTTTAGGTAAAGGTGTTTTAAAGTCTGTTAATATTATTAATAATAAAATTTCTAAATTATTAATTGGTGTTGATTCATTTAATCAATTTGATATAGATAATAAAATGATTGATTATGATAATACAAAAAATAAATCTAATTTAGGTGCTAATTCTATTCTTGCTGTTTCTTTAGCAGTTTCTAAAGCTTCTGCTAAATCTTTAAATATTCCTTTATATGAATATATTTCTAAGTTAATTGGTAGTATTAATTATAGTTTACCAATTTCTATGATAAATATTATAAATGGAGGATGTCATGCAGATAATAATATAGATTTTCAAGAATTTATGATATTACCTATAGGTGCTAAAAATTTTAAAGATAGTATAAGAATGGCTTCTGAGGTTTTTCATAATTTAGGTAAAATATTAAAATTAAATAATAAAAGTATTTCTGTAGGAGATGAAGGTGGTTATGCACCTTATTTAAAATCTAATGAAGAAGCAATAGTTTTAATTTGTGAAGCAGTAGAAAAGTCTAATTATGTTTTAGGAAAAGATATATTTTTAGCTATTGATTGTGCAGCATCAGAATTTTATAATAAAAAAGAAAAAATTTATTATTTAAATAGTGAAAATAAAAATTTTTCTTTTTATGAATTTACAGAATATTTAAATTTATTAATTGATAAATATCCAATAATTTCTATTGAAGATGCTTTAAGTGAATATGATTGAGATGGTTTTTCATATATAACAAGCATATTAGGTAATAAAATTCAATTAGTAGGTGATGATTTATTTGTTACTAATTTTAATTTATTGAAAAAAGGTATTAAATATAATATTGCAAATTCTATTTTAATTAAATTAAACCAAATAGGTACATTAACAGAAACTTTAGATACAATTAAATTAGCTAAGAAACATGGTTATTCTGTTATTATATCTCATAGATCAGGTGAAACAGAAGATATAACTATAGCAGATTTATGTGTAGGTACTAATTCTGGTCTAATAAAGACTGGTTCTGTAAGTAGGTCTGAAAGAGTATGTAAATATAATAGATTAATAAGAATAGAAGAAGAAATTAATAAATTTAATAATAAATATATATTTAAAGGATTATCAGAATTTAATTTTATTAAAAATAATAAATTTTTAAATAATTTAAATTAATTTAATTAAATAATATTATATTTATAATATTAAATAATGTAATTAATATTATATTTATAATATTGAATAATATAAATAATGTTATATTTATAATTTATTTTTTAATTAAATATTTTAAGTTCATTTTATTAAAAAAAAATTTTTTTTTCCTTTAGATAAAATTGTATATTTATTATACAATTTATCAATTATTTTAAAATTATAATTTGTATTAGTTATTAATTTTTTATTTATATATATAGATTTATTTAAAATTAAATTATGAATATAAGATTTATATTTAGATATTTTTAATAATATTAATAAATTTTTAATTTTTATATTATTATTGAATTTAATAGTTATTTTAGGTAAATTAATTTTATTTAAAATTTTAAAATGTTTTTGTTTAATTTCGTTTATTTTTTTATTAAAAAATATTTTTGTAGCGAATATGGCTTTGTATGTTTCTTTTTTACCATGTACTAATTTAGTTATATATTTAGATAGTTTTTTTTTTAATTTTTTAAAATTATATTTTTTAAATATATTTTTAATTTTTTTAATGGAAAGATTTGTAAATTGTTTATATAATAATAATAAATTTGTGTCTTGTGTATTTAATCAGTATTGATAAAATTCATATGGTGTAGTTAAATTAGAATTTAATCATATATTATTATTTGTTGATTTACTAAATTTTTTTCCATTTTTTTTTGTCATTAAAGGTATAGTTAATCCTAACACTTCTTGTTTATATTTTTTATTTATTAAGTTTATTCCTGATGTAATATTACCTCATTGATCTGATCCACCTATTTGTAGATTAATATTAAATTTTTTATATAAAAATAAATAATCATAACTTTGTAATATATTATATGTTATTTCAGTATAAGTTGTTCCATATTTTTCATGTTTAATTTTTTCTTTAATGAATTTTTTATTTAATATTTGATTTAATATAAAATGTTTACCTATTTTTTTTAAAAAATATATTAATTTAATATTATTTAATCATTTTTTGTTGTTTACAATAATAATTTTTTTTTCTTTATTAAAAATATTTTTTATTTGTTTAATTATTTTTTTTTCAAATATTTTAATTTTATTTTTTGATAATTTTTTTCTTTTATTTTTTTTAAAACTAGGATCACCTATTATAGCTGTGGTTGATCCTATTAATATAAAAATATTATAATTATATTTTATGAATCTTTTTAATGTTATTAATAATAATAAATGACCTATATGTAAACTTTTGTAAGTAGGATCAAATCCACAATATATATTTAATTTTTTTTTTTTAATATTTTTTATTAAAAGTTTTTTATTTGAAATTTGTTTAATAAGTTTTCTTTTTTTTAATTCATATATTATATTTTTTTTCATTTTAAAAATTTATTTAAAATTAGATTGATTTAAATAATACTATATAATATATTTATTATATTATTTATATTTTTTTAAGCGTTCTTAACTCAGAGGTAGAGTGCCATTTTGACGTGATGGAAGTCAGTGGTTCAATTCCACTAGAACGCATTAGATATTAATTAATATATTTTAAAAATGAAAAAAACAAAAATTGTATGTACTATAGGTCCGGCTAGTAGTTCTAGTAATATAATTAGAAATTTATTAATTGAAGGTATGGATGTTGCTAGATTAAATTTTTCTCATGGTAATTATAGTATTTATAAAGATTATATTTTAAAATTAAGAAAAATTAGTAAAGATCTTGGTAAAGATATATCAATTATTTTAGATACTAAAGGTCCTGAAATAAGAACTTTAAAATTAAATGATTCTAAAGAGGTATTTCTAAAAAAAGGACAATTATTTTCTTTTATATATAAAGAAAAATTTATAGGTAATAATTATATTGTAAGTGTTAATTATAAAAATTTTATTAATGATATTAATATAGGTAATTTAATATTAATAGATGATGGATTAATAGAAATGAAGGTAATAGAAAAATATGATGATAAAATTGTTTGTTTAGTATTAAATAGTGGTTTATTAGGAGAAAATAAAAGTGTTAATTTACCCGAAGTTTGTTTAAGTATTCCATATTTATCTAAAAAAGATAAATTAGATTTAATTTTTGGTTGTAATAATAAAGTTGATTTTATAGCAGCTTCTTTTGTAAGAGATAGTTTAGATGTATTACAAATAAGAAATTTTTTAAATAAAAATAATGGTAATAATATTCAAATAATATCTAAAATAGAAAATAGAAAAGGATTGGATAATTTTGATAAGATATTAAATGTATCTGATGGTATTATGGTTGCAAGAGGTGATTTAGGTGTAGAAATACCTGTAGAAGATGTTATTTTTGCTCAAAAAATGATGATAAGAAAATGTAATTTTTCTAGAAAGATAGTTATTACAGCTACTCAAATGTTAGAATCTATGATTTTTAATCCTCGTCCTACTAGAGCTGAAGCAGGTGATGTTGCAAATGCAATTTTAGATGGTACAGATGCTGTAATGTTATCAGGTGAAAGTGCTAAAGGTAAATATCCAATAGAATCAGTTAGAATCATGAGTTCTATTTGTAAAAGAGTTGATAATTCAGATTATAAATATAATATTAATTATTATAATTATGATAATATTCCTATAAGTGAAGCTGTTTGTAAAAGTGCTGTAGATATTTCTTTAAAATTAAATAGTACGTTAATATTAGTTTATACTAATGGAGGAAAATCTCCTAAATTTATTAGAAAATATTTTCCTAAATGTTTAATTTTAGCATTAACTAAAAATAAATTTGTTTCTAGACAATTACTTTTAACTAAGGGTGTTATACCTATTGTTATAAAAGATATAAATTCTAATGATGATTTTTATCGTATAGGTAAAAAATTAGCTATATCTTCAGGTTATGCTAAAGTAGGTGATATAATATTAATGATTTCTGGTGCATTAGTATCTTGTGGAATTAGTAATACTACATCTGTACATGTTTTATAAAATATAAATATATAAGAATATTTTTAAAAAAATATATTTTTAAATTAAATTGATATTTTGTATTTTTTCTTTATTATTATTTAATCTCATTAATATTAAACCTTGAGTATTTCTTTTTAAAGTAGTAATATTTTTTACATATATACGTAATAAATTACCTTTATTTGTTACAATTAATAATTGTTTTTTATCATTTTTTGTATATATACATTTAGATAAAAAACTATTTTTTTTATTAATTTTAATAGATAATATTCCTTTTTGAGCTCTAGATTTAGATGGAAATTCTTTTATAAGTGTTTTTTTCCCATAACCATTATTAGTAATAATAATAATAAATCCTTGTGTATATTTTTCTTTTAAAATTAATGAACAAGTTACATTATCATTTTCTAATAGTTTTATTCCTTTGATACCTGATGCATTTTTACCCATATTTCTAATATATTTTTCGGGAAATCTTACTGTTTTACCTTTTTTAGTAAATATCATAATATCATTATTATTGTTTGTAATATATGCATTAATAATTTTATTATTTTTTTTTAATTTAATTATTTTAATTCCATTATTTCTTTTTATATTAATATTATTTATATTAATTTTTTTAATTAAACCTTTATTAGTAATTAATAAAATATTATTTAATAATTTGTTATTTTTAATTTTTATTAAACATGTAATTTTTTCGTTTTTTAATAATTTAATAAAATTAACTATTGGTTTACCTGTAGGATTATTTATTTTATAGATAATATTTAAGATATTTATATAAAATATTTTACCTTTATTAGAAAATGCTAATAAATTTAAATGTGTATTTGTTTTTATAGTATTTATAATATAATCATCATTTTTTAATTTTATTATTTTTTTACCTTTTCCTCCTCTTTTTTGTATATTAAATTTATGTAAATAATGAGATTTAATGTAACCTTGTTTTGTTAATATAATAATAATGTTTTCTTTTTTAATAAAGTCATATGTTTTTAAAATTTTTTTTTTATTATTTATTTTAGTTATTCTTTTGTCTCCAAATTTATTTTTAATGTATATGAATTCTTTTTTAATAATATTATTAATTAAATTAGGATTAATAATAATATTATTATATTTTTTTATTTTATTTTTTATATAAATATATTTTTTATAAGTTTTATTTTTTTCAGTAGTTGTTAATTTACTTAAACTTAATTTTAAAATGTATTTAATTTGTTTAATAGTAAAAATATATTTTTTATATTTAAATTCTTTGAAATTAATATTTCAAATTTTATTAATTATATTATTTTGTGCTATATGTTTATTTTTAGAATTTTTTATTATAAATAATATTTTTTCTATATTATTTAAAGTAATTAAAAAACCTTCTAATATATTTAATTGTTTTTTATATTTATTTAATTTAAATAAAATTTTATTTATTATAATTTTTTTTCTATGATTTATAAATATATTTATTATTTGTTTTAAATTAAAAAGTTTAGGTTTTTTTTTATATAAAGCTATCATATTAATTCCATATGATGTTTGTAGATTAGTAGAAAATAGTAATTTATTAATTAATATTGTTCTTTTAATTCCTTTTTTAGTTTCTATAACTATTCTCATACCATCTTTATCAGATTCATCTCTAATATGTGATATTCCTTCTATTTTTTTATCTTTTATTAATTGTATTATTTTATTTATTAGTTTACTTTTATTAATTTGATAAGGTAGTTCATTTATAACTATATATTTTTTGTTATTTTTTTTATTTTTTTCTTTTTTTATTTTTGCTGTTATTTTTATAGTACCTTTACCATTTTTATAAGCTTGATATATTTTTTTTTTATTTTCTATAATTCCTCCTGTAGGAAAATCAGGACCTTTTATATATTTCATTAATTTTTTAGTAGAAATATTATTGTTTTTTAGTACATATATAAAGGCATTCATAACTTCTGTTAAATTATGAGGAGGAATATTTGTAGCCATTCCTACTGCTATACCAGTTGTTCCATTAATTAAAATATTAGGTATTTTAGTTGGTAATATATTGGGAATTTTTTGTGTATCGTCATAGTTATATGAAAAATTTATTGTTTTTTTTTCTATATCATTTAAAAATTCTTCTGTTATTTTTGACATACGTATTTCTGTATATCTCATGGCTGCAGCAGAATCTCCATCTATTGAACCAAAATTTCCTTGTCCATCAATTAGAGGATATCTAATAGAAAATTTTTGTATCATTCTTACTATTGATTCATATACTGCATTATCTCCGTGAGGATGATATTTACCAATTACATCACCTACTATTCTTGCTGATTTTTTATATGGATTATAGTAATTATTTTTTAAAATATACATAGCATATAGTATTCTTCTATGTACTGGTTTTAATCCATCTCTTATGTCTGGAATTGCTCTATTAATAATTACAGACATAGCATAATCTAAATATGATTTTTTTAATTCTTTTTCTAAATATATAATTTTAATTTTATTTTTTTTAATCATTTAATGTTTTTTTTAAATTAAAAAATTTATTTTAAATTTATTTATTATATTTTTTAAAAATATTGTTTTTAAAAACAAAATATTTTAAAAAACAAATACCCATATTAAATTAAATATGGGTTTTGTTTTTTGATTATTAATTTATTTTTTTTTTAATCATAAACCTAATATGAATCCTATGGAAAAAGCTGTTAAAATTGATAATACTGGCTTATCTTTAATTGCATTTTTAACAACATTTAAAGATTCATTTAATAATTTATTACTTTGTAATATATATTTTTTAGTTTTTTCTTTTATTTTTTTATTTTGTGAAATATTTTTATATTTATCTTTAATACATTCAGTTGCATTTTTTATTTTTTTTTCTGCTTTTTCTAAAATTGTCATTTTAATTTTTTTATATATTATTAAATTATTAAATTAATATTTTAAAATAATTAGCTATAATACAAATTATTAATAATAGGCACATAATAATTAATGGATTTATTTTTTTATTTAGTAATCACATACATATTAATGTAAAACATAATGGTAATAAACCAGGTATTAAATCATCTAATATATTTTGTAATTTTATATTTATATGTTTACCATTATGTATAAAATCAGCTATTATTATAGGAGTTTCTATTTTTGTTCATTTATTAACTAAAGCTCCTAAAACAAATAATCCAAGTATGGATGAAGCTTCGGTTATTTTTTTTAAAATATTATTATTTATTTCTTTAATAATATTTATTCCTTTTTTGTAACCATAGTGTATTCCATAATATAATACAAATAGTCTAATTATATTAAATGATACAAAAAAAAATATAGGGCCTATTAAACTACCATTCATAGCTAAACTAGATCCAATAGATGCTAACATAGGTCTAATAGTTCCTCAAAATACAGGATCTCCAATACCTGCTAATGGTCCCATTAATCCAATTTTTATATTATTAATATCATTAGATGTAATTTTTTTATTGTTAGATTTTTTTTCTTCCATAGCTATAATTATACCTAGTATAGGAGATATCATATATGGATGTGTGTTAAAAAATTCAAGATGTCTTTTTAAGGCTTTTTGTTTTTTTTTTTTATTTTCATATAATTTGTTTATAACAGGAATCATACAATAACAGAAACCTAATGATTGCATTCTTTCAAAATTTCATGATCCTTGTAATAAAATACTACGTATAAAAACTTTATTAAGATCTCTTTTAGTTATTTTTTTTTCGTATATCATATTTTTATAATTAATATTAATCTAATTCATTATCTGGTATGTTATTATTGTTTTTTGTTTCATAAATGAAATATTTTGGTGATAATTGTATATATATAATTGATAATATAATTCCCATTATTCCTAAAGATAATAAATTAAAATTAGTATAACTAGAAATTATAAAACCTAAAAAGAAAAAGGGCATTAAATGTTTTTCTTTTATCATATTTATAACCATTGCATATCCAATTACTACTATTAATCTACTTGATATATTTAGTCCATCTGTGATTGTTTTTGGTACGATGTTTAATACTTTTTGTATAGTAGTTGTTTTCATTGAATAAGCAAATAAAGTTACAGGAATTGCTATTCTTAGTGCTTGTATTAATAATGCACTAATATGTAATAAAGATAAGTAAATAGTATTTTGACGTTTTTTAACAATTTTATCAGCTATATGTTGTATTCCTATTGTTAAACTTCGTGTTATTATATTTAATACTTGTCCAGCAGCTGCTATTGGAATAGTTAGAGTAATACCTGATCCTATATTTTGTTTACCTATTATTATTAATAATGTAGATATAATAGATGCTAAAGAAGAATCTGGACATATAGCGGCACCTACATTAATTCATCCTAAAGAAATAATTTCTAAAGTACCTCCTATTATTATACCTTTAGGTAAATCTCCTAATATTCATCCAATTAATGTACAAGATATTATAGGTCTATGTAATTGAAATTGATCTAATACAGATTCTATACCTATTAAACAACTTATTAAAAAAATCATTATTAATTTTGATGTTGTAATTTCCATTTTATAAATCCTTATATTTAAATTATTTTTTTATATTATTTAATATATTTATTAAATTTAATTTTTTATCATTAGGAACTTTTCTAATTTCTAATTCAATATTCATTTTATGTAATTTATAAAATGCATTTATATCTTTTTTATTAACAGAAATAGCATCAGTTATTTGTTTTTTATTTTTTTTATATGACATACCTCCTATATTTATAGATTTTATTTTGACACCATTCTCGATGATTTTTATTATATCACTTGGTTTAGTAAATAAAAGTAATACTTTATCATTATTATATTTAGGATTATTATATACTTTAATAAATTTTTTTATATCTACTACATGTGAATTTATGCTAGGAGGAGATACTTGTTGTAATAATTTTGTTCTAATTAAATCTTTTGAAATTTTATTATTTACAACTATTATTCTAGAAATTTTTAATGTTTTACTTCATCCTGTACAAACTTGTCCATGTATTAATCTATCATCTATTCTTGTTAGTGTAATTTTCATAATATTATTATATAATTTTAATTTTATAATTATTTATTTAATTTAAACTATTAATACCATTTTTTCCATTTTCAATTGCTATTTTAGTTAATTGATGTATATTATTATTATTTCTACACATTAATATTTCTAATAGCATTGGTATATTTGTTCCTGTAATTATATTACTAATTAATTTTTTATTTTCATTAATAATTATGTTTGCAGCATTATATGGACTTCCACCTATAATATCTACAAAAAATATTACTCCTTTTTTAAGATTTAATTTTTTTAGTTCTTTTTTATATTTATTAACAATATTATCTACATTTTCATTTTCTAAAAATGGTATTGATATAATATTATTTTGTTTACCTATTATTAGTTCAGAAGTTTTTAACATTTCTAAAGCTAAATTACCGTGCATACAAATTATAAATGCAGTGTTCAAGATTTATTCTCCTAAATTATTTAATTATTTATTAATTTTAATTTATATATATTTTTTATTATAAGTAAATTTTATTATTTTTATAATAAATAAAATATAAATTTAATTTAAGTCTTATTTATTAAAAAATATATAATATCTCAGTTTTTTATTTTGTAATTTTTACCTATTAATTTAATTTTACCTTTTTTTTGAGCTATATTTCATCCTTTATATTTTATAAAATTTTTATAATTTATTATTTTAGCTTTTATAAATTTTTTAACGAAATCGCTATGTATTAATTTAGCAGCATATAATATATTAAATGATTTTTGTAAAAATCATATAGTAGTTTCTAATTTATTTATTGTAACGAAAAATTTTATTTTTAATAATTTACAACATATTTTTTTAATTTTATATATTTTATCGTTATATATATAATTTTTTCTATTTTTATATTTTTTAATATTTATAGTTAAATAATTATTTTTGTTTAATTTTAAATATTTTTTAGTTTTATTAATTATATTTATTTCATTATTTTTGTTTTCTATATTTAATAGATATAATGTATATTTATTACTTAATAAATTTAAATTATTTATTATATTTTTATCATTTATATTAAATTTATGTAAATTTATTTTTTTTTGATTTTCTAATTTTTTTATACAATATTTTATTAAATATAATTTTTTAGTATTTATTTTTTTTATTATTTTATTTAATCTTATTAAATCATATAATATTAATTCATTGTTTATAATATTTATATCTCTTATAGGATTTATATTTTTATTTATATTAATAATATTTTTATTTTTAAAAATTCTTATAATATGAATTAATATGTTAGTTTTTTTAATGTTTTTTAAAAATTTATTTCCTAATCCTAATCCTTTATGTGCGTTTTTAATAATTCCTGCTATATCTATATATATTAAAGAAGGTATTTTAATTTTTGGTGTATTTGTAATTTTATGTATTTTTTTAATTTTATAATTTTCTATTTTTGATAATCCAAAATTTGGTTTTATTGTACAAAATGGAAAATTTTTATTTTCAACATTATTGTTTGTTAAAATATTAAATAATGTTGATTTACCTATATTTGGTAGTCCTATTATTCCACATTTAATTTTCATTATATATTATATTTTTATTAATTTTATTTATTATTATAAATTTATTATTGAATAAATTGTGAATATATATATAATATTTTATATATTTTTTTAATTAAAATATTTTTATATTTATGAAAATATATTCTAATAATTTTGAAAGTGATATTTTAATATTTTTAAATAAGTTATGTGGTAGTTATATTAAAGAGTTATTAGATATTTTAGATTATAATTTAAATTTTAAAGATAGATTAAATAAAGGTTTTATAGGTAGATTAATAGAAAGATATATTTTAATATGTAATAGTAAAAGTAATTTATGTGATATACCTTTTATTGGTTTAGAAATTAAAATTTTATCATTATATAATAATAAAAATATTATTAATGATATATCATTAATTTCATATTCAAATAGAAGATTTAATTTTATGAATATTAATTTTATTTATAATATTTTAATTAAAATACGCAAAATATTATTTGTAACTATTATTAAAAACAAAAATGTAGATATAGAATATTATTTAATAGGAAATTCTTTTATTGTTATATTTGAATCTATTGATATAAATAATTTTTATAAAGAATTATCTTTTTTAAATGAATTTATAATTAATAATTATAGATGTATTGAATTTTATAAAATAAGAAATTTATTTAGTAAAAGTTTTAGATTACAATTTAATTTTAATAAAAAAAGGAATATTAATATTTTTTTTAGAAAAAAATTTTTATTAGATTTAATAATAAATAATTATATTAAATTGTAATATTTATTTTATTTATTTTTTAATGTAGGAAAATATATTATATTTTTTATTGATTTATTATTTGTTAATAACATTATTAATCTATCTATTCCTATTCCTACTCCTGCAGTAGGAGGTAATCCATGTTTTAGTGCTTCTATATATTCTTTATCATATTTTTTTTTTTTATTTTTTTTTATTTGATTTTTAAATCTTTTTTTTTGTTCTTTATAATTATTTAATTCAGAAAAACCATTGGCTATTTCGTAACCATTTATAAATAATTCAAATCTATCTGCTATTTTATTGTTTTTTTTATTATTTAAAGCAAGTGGTGATATGTTTATAGGATAATTTGTTATAAAAGTGGGTTTTATAATTTTTTTTTCTGTTGTTAATTTAAATATTTTGTTTATAATTTCATGTATATTATTTTTTTTATAATTTATTTTAAGTTTTTTAGCTATTTTTTTGATTTTTTGGGTATTATTTAATTCTTTTATATTTTTAAAATAATTAGAATATTTAAAAATAGCTTTTTTAATAGACATTTTATAATATTTGTTATAAAAATTTATATTATGTTTTTTAAATTTAAATATTGTTTTATATTTATTTATATATAATATTATATAATTTATTATATTTTTTGTTAATTTCATCATATCTTTATAATTTGAATATGCTTTATAAATTTCTATCATAGTAAATTCAGGATTATGTATTTTAGATATTCCTTCGTTTCTAAAATTTCTATTTAATTCAAATATTTTTGTAAATCCTCCTATTATTAATTTTTTTAAAAATATTTCAGGAGAAATTCTTAAATACATTTTTGTATTTAAATATTTATGATATGTTTTGAAAGGTTTTGCAGTAGCTCCTCCAGGAATTATATGTAACATAGGAGTTTCTACCTCTAAAAATTTATTTTTTGTAAGATATTTTCTTATATATTTAATAATTTTAATTCTAATTAAAAAATTATTTTTTGTTTTATTATTTATAATTAAATCTAAGTATCTTTTTCTAAATTGAGTTTCTATATTTTTAATTTTGTGATATTTATCGGGAAATGTTTTTTTAGTTTTAACTAATATTTTTATATATTTACATTTAATTGTTAATTCTTTTGTTTTAGTTTTAAATAATGATCCTTTAATTAAAATTAAATCTCCTAATTTTATATTTTTAGTTATTTGAAAATATTTTTTATTTATGATATTTTTATTAACTAATATTTGTATATTACCTTTAATATCTTGTATATTAAGAAATATATTTATTCCCATTGATCTTTTTGAAACTATTCTTCCTGATATACATATTAATTTATTAATTTTTACCAAAATATTATTTGGTTTATATTTAAATTTTTTTATTATGTTAAAGATTTCGTTGTTTAATTTATACATATTTATATATATTTTGCTTAATAATTATTTATTATTTTTTATTTATAATATTTTGTATTTCAATTAAATTATTATTTATAATTAATTTTTTAATATAAAATATATATTTATTAATTGATTTTTTAATTAAATATTTTTCTTTTGTTTTAGGTTTTGATAAAACATGTTCTTTTAATTTATATTTGTTTTTAGGTTTACCTATACCTATTTTTAATTGATAAAAATTATGTGATTTAATATTATAAATAATATTTTTTATTCCATTATGAGTACTGTATTTAGCTTTATTTTTTATAATTTTAAATTTTCCAGGTATTAAATTTATTTCATCATGTATAATTAAAATTTCAGAGTTATTTAATTTTAATTTTTTTTTAATTTTATATATATATTTTCCAGAATTATTTATATATGATTTGGGAATATATAAAAAAATTTTTTTTTTTTTAATTTTTATTTTATTTAATTTATTTAATATAATTTTATTTTTTGTTTGTTTATAAAAAAATTTTTTTAAAAATCATATACCTACATTATGTCTAGTTTTTTGTAAATTTTTATTTTTATTTCCTAATCCAACAATTAATTTTATATTCATAAATTAATATATAAAATTTTAAATTACAAATGAATTAATTATAACATATATATTAATTATTTAATTTTTTTTTTAAAAAATATAAAAATAATATAAAATATATATTTATATTATTGAAAATTTTATATTAAAATATGAATAGTAAATATAAAAAAAAATTTTTATTGTTAAAAAATAAAATATTAAATATAAATCAAATATTAAATAAAAATAATAATTATTTAAATAATAAATATTTTAGTTTATATAAAAAATTAAATAAATTAAATAAAATTAAATTTTATTTTGAAAATTTTTATAAATATTCTAAAGAATTAAATGATTTAAATTTAATAAAATATGAAAAAGATATGTTTAATTTAATTAAAGAGGAAAAAAGTAATTTAAAAAAAAAAATTGAATTATATAAAAATAAAATAGATAAATTTTATTTATTAACCAATAAAAATGATAATTTAAATGTATATTTAGAAATACATTGTGGTACAGGTGGTAATGAATCGTCTTTATTTGTAGCAGATTTGTTTAGGATGTATGTTAAATTTAGTGAAAAAATGAAATGAAAGGTAGAATTATTAAATTTAAATAGTAGTAGTTTGAATGGATATAAAAATATTATGATTAAAATAATTGGTAATAATGTATATAAAAATTTAAAATTTGAATCAGGAGGTCATAGAGTACAACGTGTTCCTAAAACTGAATCACAAGGTAGAATTCATACATCTACATGTATAGTAGCTGTTATTCCTGTAGTTTCAAGTATTAAATTACCATTAATAAGTAATGATCAATTAAAAGTTGATACATTTAGATCTTCTGGAGCAGGTGGTCAACATGTTAATACTACAGATTCAGCGGTACGAATAACTCATATACCTACAGGTATAGTAGTTGAATGTCAACAAGAAAGATCTCAATATAAAAATAAATGTAAAGCTTTAGAAGTTTTAAAATCTAGAATTTATAATTTAGAAATATCTAAAAGAAATAAAGAAAAAAATATAACTAAAAAAAAATTATTAGGAACAGGTTTAAGATGTGATAGAAATAGAACATATAATTTTACTCAAAATAGAGTTACAGATCATAGAATAAATTTAAATGTTTATTCTTTAAGTGAAATTTTAAATGGTAAATTAGATTTATTGATTAATCCTTTATTAAAATATTATAATAGTTAATTGAATAATATATTATGATTATGAGTATATATAAATGATTAAAAAAAGTAATTTTATATAAAAAATATAATATTAATATATATAATGAATGTTTTATATTTTTAGAATATGTTTTAAATAAAAATAGAATTTGAATAGAATTAAATAAAAATTTTATTTTATGTGATAAATATATTGAATATTTAAATTTATTTTTAATTGAAAGATTAAGAGGTATACCAATTTCTTATATATTAAGAGAATGTTATTTTTATAATATTAAATTATATATTTATAATGATATTTTTATTCCCAGAAAAAATACAGAATTAATGTTAGAATATATAATTTTTTTAATAAACACTTATAATTTAGAAAATATTTTAGATTTAGGATCAGGTACAGGTGCAATATCTTTATCTATAGCTAAAAATTGTATATATACTAATGTTATAGGTATAGATAATAATTTATTAGCTGTTAATTTATGTAAATATAATCAGTATAAATTAAAATTATTTAATATTATTTATAAAAAAAGTAATTGATTTTCTAAGTTAAAAAATAAATTAAATAAATTTAATTTAATAGTTAGTAATCCTCCTTATATATGTTCAAGTGATATATGTATAAAAAGTAATGATTTAAGATTTGAAAATTATAATTCATTAGTTTCTTTTAATAAAGGATTAAAAGATTTGATTTATATTATTAAAATATCTTATTTTTATTTAAAAAATAATGGATGATTAGTTTTAGAACATTCTTTATTTAAAAGAGATATTATTAAAAAATATTTTATTAAGTATTATTTTAATGTTGTAAGTTTTAAATATATAAATTATATTTTTACAGTAGGACAAAAATTAATTTAATTATTTATATTTTATATAATATTGGTATACCTAATATATATAGTCCTATTCTTAATATTTTTGATACTATAGATATTAATTTTAGTTTACTTTTTTTTATAATTAAATTTTGAATATTTGTAATATTATTTTTTTCATAATATGTAGAAAAAATTGTACTTAATTCATATAAATATGTACATATAATATTAGGAGTGCATTTTTTTGTAGCTTTATATAATATTTCTTCGAAATTTATTATTTTTTTTATTATTAAATATTCTATTGAATTATATAAGAATAATTTATTATTATTTATAGATTTTGTAGCATTAGTATTATTTTTTCTTAAAATTGATATTATTCTTGTATATGTATATTGTAAATATAATCCAGTATTAAAATTGAATGAAATTGTTTTATTTATATCAAATATATAATTAGTTTTTCTATTTTTTGATAAATCAATATATTTAATTGTTCCTATTGTAATTTTTTTTGTTATTCAATTTAAATTATTTTTATTATATTTATTATTTTTATTAATAATTTTTTTAGTTTTTTTTTTAATAATTTTAATTATTTGTTTTATTGTTAAATTATTATTTAATCTAGTTTTTATAGGTTTTTTTTTATTATTTAATATAGTACCGAAGTAAAAATGTTTTATATAAAAATTATTAGGTATATATTTTGCTTTTTTACTTATTTTAAATATTGTATTTAAATATTCTTTTTGTCTAATATCTATAAAATATAATATTTTGTCTGCTTTTAATATTTCATATCTATATTTAATAGCTGCTAAATCTGTTGTACTATATAAAAAAGAACCATTTTTTTTTTTTATAATAATAGGAAATTTTTTTTTTTTTTTAATAAAAATGATTATACAATTATTATTTTTAGTTGCTATTTTTTTTTCTATTAAATCATTAACAATATTTTGTAACATATTATTATAATAACTTTCACCTATATTATGTTTAATTTTTAAGTTAATATTTAATAAATTATATATTTTTTGATTTTCTTTAATAGTTAAATTAACTATTTTTTTTCATATTTTTATAATTTTAGGATTTTTATTTTGTAAATTTAATACATTATTTCTAGCTAAATTAGCAAATTTTTTGTCATTTTTAAATTTTTTATATGCTTTTTTATATATTTTTTCTAATATTGTAATATTATTTATTTTATTTTTTAAATTATATAATTTTATTCAACTAATAATTATTCCAAATTGTGTACCTCAATCTCCAATATGATTTATTTTTATTACATTATGTCCAAATAATTTTAATAATTTTGACATACAGTCACCTAATATAGTGGATCTTAAATTACCTATATGCATTTCTTTAGCTATATTAGGTGATGAAAAATCTATAATGATATTTTTTTTTTTATGTTTTTTTATTCCTAAATTTTTTAATTTTGAATATTTATTTATTTTTTTTAATATATATTTTTTATTTAAAAATAAATTAATAAAACCTGGTTTAACTATTTTTATTTTTTTGAAAATTTGTTTTTTTTTAATTTTATTTTTAATTTTTGATATAATTTTGTTTATTTTAATATTTTCTTTTTTTGAAATTTGTATAATTGAACTAATTTGATAATCACTAATTTTATTATTAGTATAAATTTTATGTTTATATTTATTTATAATATTAAATGATTTTAATGTTTTATTTATAATTGAATTTAAATATTTTTTAATATTCATGTATATTATAATGATTTATTATTATATATATATATATTATAATATATATATTATTTTTTTATAATATTAGTTATAAATTATATGATTAGATATTATTGTAATTCATTAAATATAAATAATGTAGGTAAATATATTAAATTATGTGGTTGAATAAATAATTTACGTATATTGAAAGATAAGATTTTTATAAATTTAAGGGATGTAACTGGTATTTCTCAATTAATAGTATATAAATATAATTTAAAATTATGAAATTTATCTAAAACATTAACTAATCAGTCTTGTATTAAAGTTTTAGGTTTTGTAATATTTAAAAATTGTAAAGATGGAAATATTAGTAATTTTGAAATTTTAGTAATTGAATTAAAAATTTTTAATTATTCTAAATTATTACCATTGAATTTAATATCTGATAATTCTTATAAAATTAGATTAAAATATAGATATTTAGATTTACGTAAGGAAAATATGTTATATATTTTGAAAATTCGTTCTAAAATATATAATTTAATTCGTAATTATTTTGATAAATTAAATTTTTTAGAAGTAGAAACTCCCTTTTTAACTAAATTTTTTCCTGAAGGTTCTAAAAATTATATAGTACCTAGTAGTTTGTATAAAAATAAATTTTATTCTTTACCTCAGTCTCCTCAATTATTTAAACAATTATTAATGATTGCTGGTATAGATAAGTATTATCAAATAGTTAGATGTTTTAGAGATGAAAATTTAAGATCAGATAGACAACCTGAATTTACACAATTAGATATAGAAATGTCATTTGTTAATTTTTCTTTTATAAAAATATTAGTTAATAAATTAATTAGTAATTTATGATTATATGTTAATAATAAAAATATATTTAAAAAATTTATAGTTATAAAATATAAAAGTTGTTTATTAGAATATGGTACAGATAAACCAGATTTAAGAAATCCTTTGAAATTTAGTTTTAAATTATTTATTTATTTAAAAAAAAAAAATATTTTATATATTAATTTAAATAAATCATATAAAATATTGAATTTATGTATTTATAAAAATATAAAAAAAAAAATTGATTATAATTTTATATTAAAAAAAATATTATTATTTAATGTATCTAAATTAATGTGTATTCATATTATAGATATTGTAAATAAAAAAATAATATATAATGTATGAGGAAATTTTTTATTTTTAAATGATTTAGAAATTCAAAAAATTTTATTGAAAATGAAACTTGTTTTAGGAAATATTATATTTATTTTTTTAATAAATAATTTGAAAAAAAATTTATATATAAGAAATTTTTTATCTGAATATTTTAATATTTTTAATAAAAAAGAAATTTGTCCTTTATGAATTATAGAATTTCCTATGTTTGTTTTAAATAAAAATAAAAAATTAGAAGCATATCATCATCCTTTTACTAAACCTATTAATTTTAATAAAAATAGAGATTATAAAAAAATTTTATCATCTTCTTATGATTTAGTTATAAATGGTGTAGAAATAGCTAGTGGTTCTGAAAGGATTAATAATATAAAATTACAAAGAGAAATTTTTAAAATTTTAAATATTAATAATTTAGAAGATAATAAAAGATATAATTTTTTTTTAAATGCTTTAGAATATGGTACACCACCTCATATGGGTTTAGCAATTGGTTTAGATCGTTTAATAATGTTGTTAACTAATAGAAAAAGTATTAAAGATGTTATAGCTTTTCCAAAAACTAATTCAGGATTATGTTTATTAACAGGTGCACCTGATTAAAAAAAAAATAATTATTTATGAAAAAAAAAATTATTATAGGTGTTGATCCTGGTACATATTGTACAGGATATGGTGTTTTACAAATTAATAATTGTTTAAAGAAAAAAATTATATATTTATCTAGTGGATGTATAGTTAGTAAATCAAATTTATTTTCTATTAGATTATATAAAATATATAAATCTATATATGATATTTTTTTATTATTTAAGCCTAATGAATTAATTATAGAAAAATCATTTTTATGTAATAATTTAAATGTTAGTTTTAAATTAAATCAAATAAATGCAGTAATTATATTAGCTGCTGTAAATTTTTTAATACCTGTGTATGAATATAATATTAATTATATAAGAAAATATATATCTAAAAAATCTTTAGTCAGTAAATATCATGTAAATTGTTATGTACGTAAATTTTTAAATATTAATGAATCTTTAGATTTTAATATAAGTGATGCTTTAGCTATAGCGATTGTTCATATTATAAAATAAATATTTAAAATATATTTGATTTAATTATTTTATGTGATAATCTATAATATATTATATTTATTAAAAAGGTAATTTTGATGTCAACAAGAGTTAAAGGTAATGTAAAATGGTTTAATGAATCTAAAGGTTTTGGATTTATTACACCTGTAAATGGTGATAAAGATGTATTTGTACATTTTTCTGCTATTCAAAGTAGTGGTTTTAAAACTTTAACAGAAGGTCAATCTGTAGAATTTGAAATTACTAATGGAGCAAAAGGTCCTTCTGCTATTAATGTTGTGCCTTTGTAATTTATTAAAAAATATAAATTAAATTATATATAATTAGTTAATAAATTATTTATTAATTTAGTTTTTTAAAATTTATATTTTAAATTTTATGTATTGTTGAATTATTTAAAAATATATAACTAAAATTTTATTTTAATTATGTATTAAATTAAGTAATTCACATTACATATTAATTATTATATAAAATAATATATTTATTATTAATTTTTTTTTGATTA